>CAZKXK010000243.1:0-3805 GCA_964556585.1 uncultured Anaerolineaceae bacterium | reverse complement strand
GTTGTGGCGGTCGACCGGTGAGGCGGAGGACGTGAACTCCTGGCTTCGGAGCACCGCGATCAGGCTCTCGAGCGCGTCGTGGAACTGCGCCTTGGCGAGGAGCAGCGCGTCGTCGCCCGTCGGGGGCGTGGCCGGCACTGCGGGCTCGGCCGCGGCGACGTCGTCCGCCAGCGGGCGTTCCTGGCCGGCGTCGACGACGACCCGCGCGGGGCGTCCCTCGATCTTCTCGCGCAGCTTGACGAGCGAGAGCTCTCCTCGGGCGACCTGGCCGGCGAGCCGGCGGCGCTTCCGCGGGTCGGCGATCTTCATCAGCTCGTAGGCATGCGACAGGGTGTCTTTGCGCACGGACACCAGGTCCCGGATCTCGTCCGGGGCGTCCGCCAGGCGGAGGCGGTTCTCCAGGTAGCCCTTGTCCTTGCCGAGCTTCTGGGCCAGCTTGCGAACGCTGTAGCCGTGGTCCTTGATCATCCGGTCGTACATCGAGGCCTCCTCGAGCGGGGAGAGGTCCTCGCGCTGAAGGTTCTCGATGATGGCGATCTCGAGCGCGACGTCGTCGTCCAGCTCCTCGACGAGGGCCGGGATCGCGGCGAGCCCGGCCAGCCGGGCGGCTCGCCAGCGACGCTCACCCGCGACCAGCTGGTACTGGTTCGGGCCACGCGGGCGGACGAGGACCGGCTGCAGGACGCCGTGCTCACGGATCGAGGCGGCGAGCTCCTCGAGTGCCGCCTCGTCGAACACGAGGCGCGGGTTCTCCGGGTTGGCCTCGACCCGGTCGATCGGGATGTTGCGCACGCCGGACGTGCGGCCACCCTCGGCCGAGAGGAGGCTGACGATGGACGGCGAGAGCTCACGTTCCTCGGAGAGCCGACGCGCCGCATACGCGCGGAAGTCAGGCCTGGCCAAGTTCGATGACCTCCTTCGCGAGCTCGCGGAATGCCCGGGCGGCCTCGGAGCTGCCGGCGTAGGCGGTGATCGGGCGACCGGTGAGCGGCGCCTCGCCGAGCTTCACGGTGTTCCGGATGATCGCGTGGAAGACGTGATGCTCGCCGAGCTCGCGCAGCTCGTCGAGCATCTCCCGGCCCAGGATCGTGCGCCCGTCGTAGAACGTCGGAAGCAGGCCCAGGATGCGGAGATCGCGATTGAGTTTCGTCCGGATCGTGTTGATCACCTTCACGAGCGCGGTGAGGCCCTTCAGCGCGTAGTACTGCGTCTGCACCGGGATGATCACGCTGTTCGCCGCGACCAGGCCGTTGATCGTGAGGAGGCCCAGCGTCGGGGGGCAATCGATGAGGACGTAGTCGTACTTCTCGCGAATGCCCCGGTCAAGGGCCTCCCGCAAGGCGTATTCGCGGCCGATCGCGGAGAACAGCTCGACCTCCGTGGAGGCAAGCTCGAGGGTGGACGGGACGACGTCGATCCCTTCGGTCTGGCTCGGCAGGACGATGCTCTCGAGGTTGGCGGTCCCGTCATCCAAAACGTGGGCGATGGATCGCTCGACCTGGCCAAGGTTGATCCCGAGCCCGACGGTCAGGTTGGCCTGGGGGTCCATGTCGACCGCGAGGACTCGCTCGCCCAGCTCGGCCAGCGCACCGGCCAGGTTGATCGCGGTGGTCGTCTTGCCAACGCCGCCCTTCTGGTTCGCGATCGCGATCACCTGTGCCACCGGGGACTCACCTCACCGTCTGGGTCGGCCGCGGGCCTCATTGCGTCGCGCGGGCCATGAATGCTACCCCACCGTCGACCCTCTGCGAGCGGCGTTGTCCACACTTCGGCGGAGATGTTCACCATTGTGTGGATAAGCGACCCCGTCCGCGCTCTCGAACCCGCTTCGCTGCGTATGATGTCGGCCCAGCGCGCCGGACGGCGCGACGTCGAGACCCCGCGAGGAGATCGGACGTGGCCACGAGCGACGAACGGCTCGAACAGCTCGAGCGAATGCGAAGCGAGGCGCTCCTGGGGGGCGGACCGGTCAGGATCGAGCGCCAGCACACGTTCGGGAAGTTGACCGCGCGCGAGCGCCTGGACCTGTTGCTGGACCCGGGGTCGTTCGTCGAGCTGGACGCGTTCGTCACGCACCGGGCCACCGGGTTCGACATGGATCGCCAGCACGTCCTGGGGGACGGCGTTGTCACCGGTCACGGCACGATCGACGCTCGACCGGTTTTCGTATTCAGCCAGGACTTCACCGTGTTCGGCGGATCGCTCTCGGAGGCGTACGCCGAGAAGATCTGCAAGATCATGGACCTCGCCATGAAGGTCGGCGCCCCGGTCGTCGGCCTTAACGATTCGGGTGGGGCGCGTATCCAGGAGGGCGTCGCCTCGCTGGGCGGGTACGCGGACATCTTCCTGCGCAATGTCCTCGCGTCGGGCGTGGTCCCGCAGGTGAGCGTGATCATGGGACCGTGCGCGGGCGGCGCGGTCTACTCGCCGGCCATGACGGACTTCACGATCATGGTCCAGGGGACCAGCTACATGTTCGTGACGGGCCCGAACGTCGTGAAGACCGTGACGCACGAGGAGGTGGACTCGGAGTACCTCGGCGGCGCCGCAACACACACGACGATCTCCGGGGTCGCCCATTTGGCCGCCGCGGACGAGGCGACCGCCATGGACCATGTGCGCCGAATCCTTGGCCACCTGCCCCAGAACAACCTCAGTGAGCCGCCCCGCCTCGCGTCGGCAGACCCGATCGATCGGCGAGACGTCGAGCTGGATCATGTCGTGCCGGACGATCCACAGAAGCCGTACGACATGCATGACGTCATCCGGCACGTCGTCGACGACGCTGACTTCCTCGAGATTCAGCCGGCGTGGGCGCCGAACATCCTGATCGGCTTCGCGCGTCTCGCCGGACGAAGCGTCGGCATCGTGGCCCAGCAGCCGGCCTTCCTGGCCGGCGCCCTGGACATCGATGCGTCGATCAAGGCCGCCCGCTTCGTGCGGACCTGCGACTGCTTCAACGTGCCACTGGTCACGTTCGTCGATGTCCCCGGCTTCCTGCCCGGGGTGGGGCAGGAGCATGGCGGCATCATCAAGCACGGCGCGAAGCTGCTCTACGCCTACTGCGAGGCAACCGTTCCCAAGCTCACCGTGATCACGCGCAAGGCGTACGGGGGCGCCTACGACGTCATGAGCAGCAAGCACATCCGGGGCGACATGAACTTCGCCTGGCCGACCGCCGAGATCGCCGTGATGGGCGCGGCGGGTGCGGTGAACATCATCTTCAAGGACGAGATCGCACGGGCGACCGATCCCGCCGCCGAGCAGCGCCGCCTGGTTGCCGCGTACGAGGCGGAGTTCAACAATCCGTACGTGGCGGCGGCCCGCGGCTACATCGACGACGTCATCGTCCCGTCGGAGACGCGCCCACGCCTGATCCGGGCCCTCGAGATGCTCGCCGACAAGCGCGACACGAACCCGCGCAAGAAGCACGGCAACATCCCCCTGTGACCGCCCGCGAATGCACGACCGCCGCTCCGAGCCGGCGCGTCTTTGCACAAAGACGCCGCGCCACGGCGCGGGCCGGCCGGTCGTCGCGGGACGGCTCGTGACGCCGCCGTTCGGCCGGGTTCTCGTCGCCAACCGGGGCGAGATCGCCGTTCGCATCATTCGTGCCGCGCACGAGATGGGCATGCAGGCGGTGGCCGTCTACTCCGATGCCGATGCCGCGGCGGCACACGTCCGTGTCGCGGATGCGGCAGTGCGTCTCGGCCCGGCGGCCGCGGCGGAGAGCTACCTGCGGATCGACGCCGTCGTCGCGGCCGCCCTCGAGTCCGGTGCGCAGGCCGTCCATCCTGGATAAGAT
>CAZKXK010000242.1:0-3812 GCA_964556585.1 uncultured Anaerolineaceae bacterium | reverse complement strand
GCCGCGGCGGCTGCCTGGATCTGGTTGCCTGTCGTGCTGTCGAGCGGGTCGACCAGCAGGACCTTGGCCCCGGCGGTGATGTCGGCCTGCGCGAGCGCAAGCTCCGTCGTGGCCGTGCCCGAGGCGTTGTCGATCTTGTAGTCGCTGGCAGCGTAGCCGGCGGCTGCGAAGGCCTGCTTCAGGTATGGAAGGTCGTAGCTGGTGTAGCGAGCCGACGTCGTGGCGTCGGGGAGAATCACGCCGACCATGCCCTTGCCGGCCGTGTAGACGTCCTTCAGCTGCGCCATCGCAGAGAAGGCGGCGTCGAACGACGTGACGCTGATCGACGAGGTCGATGCGCCGGACGAGGCGGCGGCCGAGGCGGCCGGGGCCGTCGTCGCCGAGCTGCTGCACGCAGAGGCAACGATCGCGGCCGTGGCCAGCGCGGCCAGAAGTGTTGCGCGGGATTTCATCTGTGCGGCTCCTCCTGAATTACCTGGATCACGTCGAGCTCCAGCCGGCCGACCGGGACGGCGCCAGGACTCGTCGACCGGCCGATCGCTTGTCGGCCCTCAGGTCGTCCTCCTGGCTCGCCTCCGCGGTCACGCGACCGGGCACGGACGTGCCATTCGCCTATTCGCGTCCAGCCAGAGTACATCGTCGGACCGATGTCATGTAAACGAGTCGGTGGCGAATCCGGAGGGCTGGCCGCGCCCTCGGGCCGGGGCGGTGGCGGATCGGACGCGGCGCCGCCGAGGTCGGGGCGCCAGGATCGACGTCCGACTGCGCGCGGGATCGACCGGTGGGATCGACCGGTGGGATCGACGTCCGACTACGCGCCGCGGCTGGCGGCCAGGGCGGCCACGAGCTCCCGGCAGAACGCGGGGATGTCGTCCACCACCCGGCCCCAGACCAACGTGCCGTCCCGGAAGGCGGGCTCGTCCACCCACGTGGCTCCGGCGTTGACCAGGTCGTCCCGGATCCCCAGGGAGCCCGTTGCGCGGCCGCCGGCGACGATCCCGGCCGAGATGGCAATGAGCCCGCCGTGGCAGATGATGCCGATGGGCCGACCCGCCGCGTGGACGGCCCGGACCAGGTCGAGAATCGCCGGGGAGCGGCGCAGCTTGTCGGGCATCCAGCCACCCGGCACCACCAGCCCGTCGAGCGCGGCAGCGTCCACGTCACGGACCCCGGCGTCCACGCCGACAGCCAGCCCGTTCTTCCCCTGGACCGTTCCGGGAGCCAGGCCGATGCTGGTGACGCGGGCGCCGGCCTCGCGCAGCCGCATGACCGTGACCCAGAACTCCAGGTCCTCGACGCCCTCGGCGGCAAGGATCCCGACGTGCATCCCATCCAGCACCATGGCGACCTCCTTGAGCCGAGGATACGCCGCCACCGGCCGGGCTCGCGTACCATCGGCACGTGCCTGGCCCGCTCGCGCTCCCCGATCACGTCCGTGCGTTCATCGGTGCGCCCGGCCGGTTCGCCACGCTGGCGACGCTCGACCCCGACGGCGCGCCCCGCCAGGTCGTGGTCTGGTACCGCCTCGAGGCGGATGGCACCCTCATGGTCAACAGCGCCAACGGCCGGCGCTGGCCGGCCAACCTCCGACGCGACCGCCGCGTGGCCATGGCGATCGCCGACGCGGGCGACGGCTACCGCTGGGTCGGACTGGACGCCGAGGTCGTCGAGATCGTCGACGATCAGGCCGTGGCCCAGGCGGACATCGCCGACCTCGCCCGGCGCTACCATCCCGACGACCCCGCCCGCGTCGCCGCCAGCATCGATCGTTTCCGGGCCCAGCAGCGCGTGACGTTCCGGATCCGGCCCCGCTCGTTCCACGATCACGTGGCTTCGTGAGCGAGCTCCGGTTCGGCGCCCAGCTCTGGAGCCAGGCGACGAGCTGGCCGGACTTCCTCGACGCGGCGCTGGCGGCGGAGGCCGGAGGCTGGGACTCGGTCTGGACGTGGGACCACCTCCAGGCGATCTTCGGGCCGTGGGAGCAGCCGGTCTTCGAGGGGACGCTGGCGCTCGCCGCGGTCGCCGCGCGCACGTCGCGGGTCCGGCTGGGCCTGATGGTCGGCGCGAACACGTTCCGCAACCCGGGACATACGGCCAAGATCGCGACGACGCTCGACCATCTCTCCGGGGGAAGAGCCGTGCTCGGCATCGGCGGTGCCTGGTTCGCGCGCGAGCACGAGGCATTGGGACTGGACTTCGGGACCGGGTTCGGGGAGCGCCTTGACCGCCTCGAGGAGGGCGTGGGGCTCATGCGGCGCCTTCTCGACGGCGAGCGCTTCAGCCACGCCGGACGCTTCTATACGTTCACGGACGCGCTCCTCGCGCCGCGGCCCGTCCAGGCGCACCTGCCGATCCTGGTGGGCGGCTCCGGCCCCAAGAAGACGCTCCGCACGGTGGCCCGCCACGCGGACGCCTGGAACACGGCCGGGACCGTCGAGGAGGTCGCCGCCCGCGACGCGATCCTGCGCGCCCACTGCGCCGACGTGGGGCGCGATCCCGCGACGATCGAGCGAACGGTCTCGTTCCCGATCGTCCTGCGCGACGACCCGGCGGTCGCCGCGCGCGCCTTCGCGGCGCTCTGCGCCCACAACGGCACGCCGGACGCAGGCGACGTGCCCACGCTCCTTGGCTCGCCCGCCCACGTCGCGGAAGCGATCCGCCCCTACCTGGACCTGGGGTTCGCGACGGTCATCGTGCGGATGCCCGCCCCCTACGACGCGGAGACGCTCGCCCGGATCGGCGAGGTTCGCGCCGCCCTGGCCGCCTGATCGGGGCCCTGCATGCCCCGCGTGGTGGCGCTGGCCGGAGGCGTCGGGGGCGCGCGGCTGGCTCACGGGCTCCAGCTCGCCGTCGCGCCCGGGGACCTCACCGTGGTGGTCAACACCGGCGACGACGCCGAGTTCCACGGCCTCCTGGTCTGCCCGGACCACGATACGGTCCTCTACACGCTCGCCGGCCTGGCCGACCGGGAGCGCGGGTGGGGCCGTGCCGGCGAGACCTGGGCGGCCGCCGGCCAGCTGGCGCGCCTCGGGGAGCCGACCTGGTTCCAGCTCGGCGACCGCGACCTGGCGCTTCACGTGCACCGGACCCGGCGGCTGCGGGAAGGCGTGCGCCCGACGACGATCGCGCTCGACGTGGCGGCGAGGCTCGACGTGGCGACGCGCATCCTGCCGATGGCCGACGAGCCGGTCCGAACCCGGGTCCGGACCGCCGACGGCTGGCTCGCCTTCCAGGACTGGTTCGTCCGGCTGCGCGCCGATCCGCCGGTGCTCGAGGTTGCCTTCGACGGCGTCGAGCGGGCGCGGGTGACGCCCGAGGCGGAGGCAGCCTTCGCCCGCGCCGACGCGATCGTGATCTGCCCCTCCAACCCCCTCGTCTCCATCGCGCCGATCCTCGCCGTCCCCGGGATCCGCGACGCTCTCGGCGCGGCCCGAGGGCGCGGAGTCCGGGTCGCGGCGGTCTCCCCCATCGTCGGCGGGAAGGCCCTCCGCGGCCCGGCGGACCGGATGCTCGCCGCGCTCGGCGAGGAGGTCAGCGCGCTGGGCGTGGCCCGCCGGTACGTCGGCCTCGTCGACGCGTTCGTGATCGACGAGGCCGACGCGTCGCTCGCCCCGGCCATCGAGCGCCTGGGGCTGGACGCCATCGTCGCGCCGTCCGTGATGAGCGACGACGCGTCGCGTGAGGCGCTCGGGCGCGTCGTCCTGGAGGCCTGCCTCGCCTGAACGTGACATCCGCCGGCCAAGGCGCGCGGGCGCCGGCCGGTCCCATGGGCTGCGGGGGGCGGCAACCCCCCCCGCCGGCCAGTGGCGGCC
>CAZKXK010000241.1:0-3823 GCA_964556585.1 uncultured Anaerolineaceae bacterium | reverse complement strand
CTCCCACTTCCCGCTAAGCGGGCGGGTCGGCGGTCCACCGGAGGATGTCACCCGGCTGGCAATCGAGCACCCGGCAGATCGAGTCCAGGGTGTTGAACCGGATGGCCCGGGCGCGCCCGTTCTTCAGGACGGCGACGTTCGCCGGCGTGATGCCGACGGCGCTGGCGAAGTCGCCTACGGACATCTTGCGACGGGCGAGCATGACGTCGAGCTCGACGACGACGGCCATCAGATCACCTCGTCGAGCTCGGTGCGGTCGGCGATCGCCGACACGAGCAGGCCTCGCATGACGATCATGAGGAGCACGAACGCCAGCCCGCCGGCGAGGCAGGCGGCCAGGTAGTAGACCATTGGTCCGCCACCGCCGGGGACGAAGCCGAGCATGTGGATCAGCGGGCCTACGCACAGGACCGTGGCGACCACCGCGCAGGCGATGATGACGTCGACCCAGCGCAGGGCGCGGCGGGTGAAGATGACCCCGCCGTCGACCATGGACAGCAGCCGCCAGACGACGAGCAGCGCCACCTGACCGCATGCGATGAAGATGATGCCGGCCACCGAGTACGGGACGACGAGGTATTCGACCTCGGGAAAAGTCTTCGCCACCTGGGACGCGACCACGGGCACGAGGACCTGTGCGAGCACGGTTCCGAGCAGGAGGACGACAAGAGCAACACGGAGAAGCCGACTTGCGAACTTGGTCATCTATCGAGTGTCGATGGCATTCGATCGGATGTCAATAGATCATTCGGCATCCGGCGGCTTCATGACCAACAGGTTTCACACACCCGGTGGCGCAGTTGGCGGACCGGCGTCCATAACGGCTCCCCGTGGATCTACGACTGGTTCGCGTGGTCCCGGTAGCCGCCAGGACATCGTGGGCGGACTGGTACTCGTCCGTCTGGGCTCGGCCGTCGGGTTCCGGCAGGCGCGGGGCGAGGATCCAGACGAGCTGCGCCGTCGTCCCCGCCCGCACCCTGGACCGCGCGTTCGCCAGGTGGTGCTTCACGGTCGAGTGCGACAGGCCGAGTCGGTGGGCGGCCGCCTTCTCGGATCCGGTGCTTCGCTTCGTTATAGACACCGCCCGCCGCCATAGAACAGCTCGTAGGCGGCCACGGAGGCGCCGAGATTGATGGCGGCTGCGAGGACGATGCCGGGCAGGGCCGTGGGCAGGCTTCGGGTTGCGACGCCAGTCGCGAGAAGCCCGGTAGCCATGCCGACCCCCGCGAGACCCCCGACGGCGAGGCGACCAAGGAGATTGCCCATCGGCACGGCCGGCAGGTTGAGCCAGCAGGTGTACTGCCCGGTGCCACCTGCGGGGAACAGCGCTACGGCGAGGCCGACCACCACGCCGAGGCTGAGCGCCGCGCGAAGCAACTCGCGATTCGCGGAGCCGCGGGCGGCGAGTCCACCCGCGATCGGCGCCGCAACCCATAGGGCCATGGCGAGGCGGTCCGCCGTGTCGAGATCGAGCGGGCCGAACGATTGGTACTCGCCCGCCCGCATGACCACGAACAAGGCGATCAGGAGGACCCCGAGGGACGCGCCGACCGACAGCCACCTCCGGTCAATGGTCGCGGGTGTCATTCGAGCCTCCGCGTGCGTCGACAGCCCCTTCGCACTGCGTGACGTCACGATATGCGCCTGAGCGCCTTCGCGATCGCCGCCGGTAGCACGGTCCGCGGCGCCGGACTGGCCGGTCGGATCCTCGCCCCGCGGCTACCACGCGTCCGGTTTCGCCCCATCCTCGGGCTCCGGCAACCGTGGGCCGAGGATCCACACGAGCTGCGCTAGCAACTGCCGCTCTCGCGCACCTGCCAATCCGAGCAACCACGCGTTCTCGTTTGGCTGCGGGTGCGAGCGGGGGCTCGCGTACCACCGGGGCGAGGCCTCGCGCGACTCTGCCTAGAAGATCGCCAGCAGCGCCAGCAGTCCGAGGACGTCGACCACGTAATGGGTGGCCCAGGTGACGGCCAGATTGTGGGTCCGGGCATAGATGATGCCAAAGAGGATGCCGTCGAGCGCCACGCCCGCCACATCGCACAGGACGATCTGCGCGGTGCCGGTCGTCCCGACTGCGTGGGCCAGGGCGAAGACCAGCGACGCCACGAGGATCGCAGCCGGCGTCCCGAGCGACCGGCTCAGCCCTTCCTGCATGACCACCCGGTAAACGATCTCCTCGACCAGCGTGAGCGGGGCGATGACGACCAGAAGGGTCGCAACGGCCGGTACGATCGAACCTGCACCGATCGCGACCGGCAGGCGGCCGACGATGTGATCGGTAAGCTCGGGTCCGAAGCCGAGGACGAATGCGACGCCAAGCGTCGGCGGTAGAACCTGGAAGGCCAGATCGAGCGCCGACAGGGGCCAGACCCGGCCGAGGTCCCGCGTGAAATCCCCCTTGATCCCTGTTTCGCTCCAGGGCCGCCCTCGGCGCGTGTGGCTGCCGATCGCGTAACTCAGCATGAGGATGTAGCCGAAGATGAAGACGTCCTGACCCGTCAGGAGCGAGATGCCAAGCGTGACGAGGAAGAGGCCGAGGAGCCAAGGAAAGCGGGCAGGCGTTCCCTGCTCCTGTTCGACCGATGCATCCGCCCGCTGATGCGCCCGACCCGGCAGCGCGACGGCTGAGGGGTTGAGTTCGGCGAGGCCTTGGATCCGAGACGTCCTGGGTCTCCTCTTACACTGTCTAGCACTTACACACTGTTTGAGTTGACAGGCGAGAACATAGCATTTACAGTGTGCACGTGTCAAGAAGTGTACGAGTGATTTACGACGTGAAAGTGACAGAAGGCGATCAGGGGTCCCCAGAAGGCCGGCCGTTGGAACTGCCCTGGTGGCCGAAGGAACGCGGCCGGCCGCCGACGCGCGAGCCGCTGTCGCGCGAGGAGATCGTCGCCGCTGCCATCCGGTTGATCGACCGGGACGGCCTCGACGCGCTGTCGATGCGTCGGCTCGGCGAGGAGTTGGGCGCGTCAGCCACTACTTCCTACTGGCACGTCGGCAACAAGGATTCACTCCTCGGTTTCGTGAGCGATGCGATCTACGGCGAGATGCTGGCGGAGCTGCCGGCCGAGGCTGCCGCAACGTGGCAGGACGACGTTCTATTGGTCGCTCGCGCGGCCCGGCGGGTGCTCGTCGAACGGCATCCCCGCGCCGTCCGCCTCTTCGCCGGCCGAAACAGGCTCGGGCCGAACACCCTGGGCTTCATGGATCGGTTGCTTGCCGCACTGCGACCGACCGGGCTCGATGCGAGCCGGACCTTGCTCGCCTACCGGTTGATCCTCAACGCCATCTACGGCTACGCGGCCAATGAAGCGCCCGACGCCGAAGGCACGGCCGACGGAACGGCCGAAGCGTCGGCCACGCGGCTCGCCTCCCTGCCTGCGGCGCAGTTTCCGAACATCCTTGCCGTGGTGCCCGCCATCGGCCGGGTACCCACTGGCGAGCAATACGAATACGGCATCAAGCGCCTGCTGAAGGGGATCGAGGCCGACGTCCCGTGAGAGGTCGCCGAGAGTCGGGCACCGCCCCTCGCCTTGTCAGGCCTTAGCCGCCTTTGCGGCGATTCTCGCGGCCATAGCGCTCGCGTTGAGGAGCGGAAGCTCGTCTCAGTTCTGTTCTGCGATCTGGTCGGCTTCACAGCCCGCTCCGACAAGACTTCGGCTGAGCTGTCTCCGACGTCCGCGATCGCCCCGCGGCCTATGGGCAGGCACGCCGGTACGGTTGCGACCGTCGATGTCCACCGAATCCGCGAGGTCGCCCTTGCCGTTCGATGGTCAAACCCCGAGCTGCGCCTGCGCGTCGTACCCGAAGCGGCCGC
>CAZKXK010000240.1:0-3842 GCA_964556585.1 uncultured Anaerolineaceae bacterium | reverse complement strand
TTCGCCCATCCGAGGGACGACGCAACGTCCCAGGCGCGCTCCGAGAGGTCGTCAGGTCGGGAGATCGTCAAGGGGGTGGCCCGAAGGTACGCCAGGGCGGCGGGCACGCGGTCGCGGGGTAGCTCGCCGCGCCACGCCATCTCGCTGATCGTCGAGGTCACTTCCGAGAGGGCAAGTGGTGGCGCCACGAGGTCATGGCCTGTGAGCGGTCCGAGCTGCCCGCCGGCGAGAGCGACTTCGATCAGGACACTTGCGTCGACAACCACGCGCATCGATCAGTGGCCGTGGCGCGATCGCCGGACTGCGGCGACGACATCAGGCATTGGCTCACCCCAGAAGGTCGTCCGCCAGGCCGGCGGCAACGGCAGTCGCTCCGCGTCCGGCGCCGCGACGGCGTCCAGGTCCTGTTCCTCGATCAGGTGCTGGGTGCCGACCTTCTTCGACGTCAGCTTGCCCTCCCGAATCCAGCGCCGCACGGTCTCGGGGTTCCGACCAACGCGGCGCGCAGCCTCGGGAACGGTGAGTGTCACGTTCCGCCTCGCAGGTTCAGCCTGTGGAGTCAGCATGTCGTAGCATACTACAACAATGACCGGCGCCCTCCTGTGGGCGCCGGTCTCTTCGGTTGGTGCCTGTGAAGACCTGCGCTGCGGGTGGGCGATCGCGGCCGCACGCTGGTGGCCCCGACCGCCGTCAGACGCCCGCCCGGGTATCGGAGCTGATGTTGCCCGCTCGGGGCCGGGTGGCGAGGTTCGTCACGCCGCGCGTCGGGTCGGCCGTGCACGGCGGTGTCGCAATCGGCCCTGCCGAGCGCACCCTGCGTGCACGATCCGGTCTCGCGACCATGGCCGACGACGTCACTGCGCACCCCTCGCGCGACGGAAGCGGGCCTCCGATGTGTCGATCCTACGCCGGCAGCGCAAGTCCGAGCCGGGGGGTGCCGTCGGTCCGCGCCGGGACGCCCTCCCCTCCCCGACCGGCTCAGCCGCCCGAGAAGACCGGCGAGACCAGGATCCGCTCGCCATCGTGGAGCTCGTCGGCGGGGTCGATCGCCCATCCGTCGCGGCCGACGATGAGCGGTCGGCTTCGGTCAGCACCGATCGCGTCGAGGAGGTCGCCCGCCGTCGCGCCGGGTGGGAGCTCCAGCTCCCGCTGGCTGAACCCGAGCGTGTGGACCAGGCCGCCGGCGAGCTTGACGGTGACCTTCATCGTTACGACAGGCTGGCGTAGGGCTCCGCGGCCGCCGCCTCGGCGCCCAGCCCGAGGGCCTCCAGGGTCGCCCGGGTCGGCACGCCGCGGGTGTCGTAGCCACGAATGTCGTAGTAGTGCTGGAGCATCCCGTCGTACTGCTCGCGATCGAGGATCATGCCCGCGATCGGCCCCTCGGTGTCCGCGTTCGCCGGGTCGAACCAGGCCGCCGGCGGGTAGTCGGCCGAGCGGTCCGTCTGCGGGAACTCGCGCAGCCAGAACAGCTTCATGAGCGCGTAGATCCGGTCGGAGATGGGCCAGAAGTCCTCCAGCTTCCAGTCCTTGCCGGTGATCGTGTTGAAGTAGGTCGGGTAGTGCTCCACGCCCCAGCCGAGCTCCACCCAGGGGAACCGGCAGGTGACGATCGACTCGAACAGCCCGCCGCGAATCCGCTGGAGGTCGACGATCTTCTGGGCCTTGTCGCGGCCGTACGAGCCGCGGGTGGTCTGCTTGACCTCGAAGGTGATGATCCACGACTCCTTGTGATGGGCGCCGATCGGGCTCACGCCGAACGCCAGGGCCATGCCGGGGATGAATTTGCAGTTGTAGGCCGAGATCTACATGCCCTTGACCTGCATGGCGTAGTCCTCGGAGCCGTGGCCGAAGGCCCGGGCGGCGCGCAGCGTCCCGTCGGCGAGCAGGTTGCCGATCTCGCCCTCGCGCCGGGCGATCATGCCCAGCACCTTCTTGAAGCCGGCGATGTCACCGAAGCGCAGGTCGCCCTCGACGGCGCCCTGCTCGATCGCGTCGGCGTAGAAGCCGAGCACACCGCCCGCCGAGATCGTGTCCAGCCCGTAGTCGTCGCACAGGTAGTTGAGGGCCGCGACCTGGGGAAGGTCGTAAAGGTCCAGGTTGGGCCCCAGCAGGCCGACCGGCTCGTAGTCGACCTCCGACTGGCGGCCTTCGTCGTCGAGGACGGCGATGCCGCAGCGCATCGTGCAGTTGGGGCAGCCGAACGTGGCGACCCGGGCCGCGTTGACCCTCTCGCCGTCGACCTGCCATGCGTCCGGATGGTGCGTCCCCCGGAAGTTGTGGACCGGGAGCGCGGCGACCTCGTTGCACCAGGGCAGGACGCCGGTCGTGCCCTGGGTTGACCAGGCGAGCTCCTTGTCGATCCGGTGCACCTCCCGCATGTCGTCGCGGCCGAGCTCCTTCATGGCGACCGGGAACGCCTGCGGGATCGGCCGGGAGCCCTGGACCACGATCGCCTTGAGCAGCTTGGAGCCCATCACCGCGCCCATGCCCGGCCGTCCGCCCGAACGACCCTCGAGGCTCCGGATGACGGCGAAGTTGACCATGTTCTCGCCGCCCTGGCCGATGTTCAGGACCCCGGCGCCCTTCCCGTAGCGGGCGTAGATCCACTCGTTCGTGTCCATCGTGCCCTTGCCCCAGACCTCGTCGGCGGGCAGGAACTCGACCCGGTCGTCGTTGATGGACAGCAGGGTGGGCCGCTCCGCCCGCCCCTCGATGATCAGGGCGTCGTAGCCCGCCTTGCGGAGCTGGTCCGTGACGCGCGTGCCGAGGTTCCCGTCCCCGTAGCCGCCCGTGGCCGGGGACTTGGCGGCGACGATGGTCTTGCCGGTGTTGGGGGCCGGGATGCCCGAGATGGGGCCGACGGCGACGATCAGCTTGTTCTCCGGACCGAGCGGATCGATCCCCGGGGCCAGCTCGTCGTACAGGATCTTGACCGCGAACCCGCGACCGCCGATCCAGGTGTTGGCGAACTCCTGCGAGAAGGTCTCCGTCCTCCAGGTCCGCGACGTCAGGTCGACCCGCAGGAACTGCCCGGTCCATCCATCCATGACTCGATCACCCTCGGCTGGCACGGCGCGCGTGCGCGGGATACCCCGCTTCGATGCTAGGCTGCCGCTCCGCGCGCGTCAGGGTCCGGATGGACCCTTCGGGCGACCCGGCCGGCCGATATCCGCACCCGCGACCAACGGCCATCAGGCATCCTCGGGCGGGCTCTCGTGGAGCGACTCCGCCCAGCGCAGGGCGACCGCGGCGAGCTCGCCGGCGAGGGCCGGCGCGATGCGGCCGCGGACCTGGACGTCGCGCTCGCCGTACTCCACCTCCACCGTTCCGCGTTCGCGGACCCGCGCCAGGAGCTCGCCGGCCGAGTACGGGACCGCGACGTCGATCTCCTCCCACAGCGAGGCCAGGAGCGCCGCCACCTCGTCGCGGAGCGCGTCGAGGCCGAAGCCCGTGAGCGCGGAGACCATCACGCTCCCGGCCACGATCGGCGCCTGGACCGCGGCGCCGCCCGCCACGAGCAGGTCCGCCTTGTTGAACGCGACCAGCCGGGGCTTCGTCCCGGCGTCGAGCTCCTCGAGGACGGTCTGGACGGTCGCCCGGTGCTCCGCGAAATGAGCGTCCGAGGCGTCCACGACCTCGATCAGGACGTCCGCCCGGGTAACCTCCTCGAGCGTGGCCCGGAAGGCATCCACGAGCTGGTGCGGGAGCTTGTGGATGAAGCCGACCGTGTCGGTGACGATCGCCGTCTGGCCGTCGCCCAGCTTCACCTGCCGGCTGGTTTGATCCAGGGTCGCGAAGAGCCGGTCTTCGGCCAGCGCCACCTCGCTGCCCACGAGCGTGTT
>CAZKXK010000239.1:0-3848 GCA_964556585.1 uncultured Anaerolineaceae bacterium | reverse complement strand
ACCGGCTGGCGAGCGACCTCCTGACGGGCGCCGACCCATATGGCGGCGAGTTCCTAGGGGCCTTCCGCGCGGGCGAGCTCGCCTGACGCCCGGGGAGGCGGGCGGCGGCCGGGCAACGCGAGTCGGGATGACAGGACGCGACGACACGGCGGGCAACAGGAGAGACGACGGATGGCGAACCTGACGGCACTCAAGGAGGCGGTCGAGGTGGGCGACCGCGCTTCGGCGGTCCGGATCACCCGCGAGGCGGTCGACGAGGGCCTCGACCCGCGGACGATCCTCGCCGCGATGACCGCGGCCATGGAAGTGATCGGCACGCGGTTCCAGAACCAGGAGATCTACGTCCCCGAGATGCTGATCTCCGCCCGGGCCATGAAAGAGGCGACCGCCGTCCTGGAACCCGTCCTGGTCAAGGCCGGGATCCGGCCGGAGCACACCGCCGTCATCGGCACGATCAAGGGCGACCTCCACGACATCGGCAAGAACCTGGTCGCGATGATGTGGAAGGGCGCCAACATCGAGGTGATCGACCTGGGCACGAACGTCTCGCCGGAGCGTTTCGTCGCGGCGGCGCAGGAGCATCGCGCACACCTGGTCGGGATCAGCGCGCTCCTGACCACCACGATGGTCGGCATGAAGGACGTGGTCGCCGCGATCCGCGCGGCCGACCTCGGCGGCACCAAGGTGATCGTCGGCGGGGCGCCGGTCACGCAGGACTTCGCCGACCAGATCGGCGCGGACGGCTATGCGCCGGACGCGGCGTCGGCGGTCGAGGTGGCGCGGGAAGCGCTTCGAGCGGGCTGACGCACGCCCGGGCGCTCGTCAGCCGGTCGGCGCGGCGGGCTCCGCCCGGATCACGGCGTCGTCGTAGGACATCGCGAGCCGCTCGCCGGGCTGCAGGACGAGGAAGTCGGCCGGATCCCAGGCGCCATCGATCAGGCGCCGCACCAGGAGCAGCTCGCCGGCCAGCTTCGCGAACCCCCAGCCGCGCCGATCGGCGTCGTCGCGGGCACGGGCCTCGGCCGACGCGGCAGCCTCCGGCGCGGCCACGTCCATCTCCACGAAGGCGGCCCGGTCGTAGTGGGAGCGCCACGCCCCCAGCGCCTCCATCAGGTACGCGGCGTTGTCCTCGCCGTACTTCGCCACGTACTCCTCGAACGTGGCGCGCGCGGACGCGTCGGAGACCGCGCCAACCCCGGCGAACGCGCTCCCATCGTCGGTCCGCTCCAGGTAATCCTGGACGTACCAGTAGGTGCCGGGGTTGGCCGTGAACTCGGCCTGGTAGCGGGCGCGGTCGCCCAGGAAGAGCGTGATGCAGTCGTGGGCGCGCGGGACGGCCAGCGGGATGGCTCCGGCCCGGAGCCCTGCCGTCGCGCCGCCGCACAGCCCGTAGGCCAGCGCCACGGCGTCGTAGGGCGCAGCGACCTCGTCGATCTCCGCCTGGAGGATCGCGCGCAGGTTCGGCGGGTCGTCATGCAGGCCGCGCCGGTTGAGCCGGACGTCCACCACGTGCGGGGAGCGTGCGGCGCACAGGTAGACCGACCGGGCCAGGACCTCGCAGGTCAGGGCGAGCAGGCGCATCGCCGACAAGCCTAGCAGCGGCAGCGGGCCGGGTACCCCAGGCGCCGTGCACAGCCCCGGGCGCCCCGGTGGCGCTCGCCCCTGTATCGTTCGGGGCGTCCATTCGTACGCAGGAGCACCGCACCGTGGCCCTTCCGTCGCTTGCCCGGGTCCCCGCCCCGCCCGACGCGATCCTCGGCCTGTCCGAGGCTGCCCGCGCCGACACGCGGAGCGGCAAGATCAACCTGTCGTCGGGCGTGTTCGTGGATGAGACCGGGACAACGCCGGTCCTGGCGTCCGTGACCGAGGCGGAGCGGCGCATCCTCGCGGCGGGCCGGAGCAAGGTCTACCGGCCGATCGACGGCGAGGCATCCTTCCGCGACGCGGTCCGCGACCTCGTCTTCACGCCCGAGCACGAGGTCGTCCGCTCCGGGCGGGTCGCCGTCAGCCAGACCCCGGGGGGCACGGGCGGCTTGCGGGTGGCGGCCGATTTCATCCGGCAGACCGGTGGCGGCGGCACGATCTGGATGAGCCAGCCCACCTGGCCGAACCACCCCCAGCTGTTCTCGGCTGCCGGCTTCCGGATTCGCGAATACCCCTACACGGACCCGACGGGGCGGAGAATCGACGAGGACGCCCTGCTCGCGGCGCTCGGCGAGGCGTCGCCCGGGGATGTCGTGCTGCTCCACGGCTCGTGCCACAACCCGACCGGCGTCGATCCCTCGCCGGGGCTGTGGCGGAAGATCGGCGACCTCGTGGAAGACCGCCGGCTCCTTCCGCTCGTCGACTTCGCCTACCAGGGATTCGGGGACGGGCTCCGCGAGGATGCCGACTGGATGGACGGGCTCCTGCGTCCCGGTCTCGAGCTCCTCGTCTCGACGTCGTACTCGAAGAGCTTTGCCCTGTACAACGAGCGCGTCGGGGCCCTGGTGCTGGTGGCCGGGTCGGCCGCCCAGGCCGCGGCCGCGCAATCGCACGTGCGGTTCGCGATCCGCTGCAACTACTCGAACCCGCCGTCGCACGGCGGCGACATCGTGGCGACCATCCTCGGCGATCCCGAGCTGCGCGCCGGGTGGGAGGTCGAGCTGGCCGGGATGCGGTCCCGGATCAAGGAGAACCGCGCGGCGCTCGTCGAGGCGATCACGGCGCGCGGCATCCCCGGCGACTGGGCGCCCATCGCGGCCCAGCGCGGGATGTTCGCGCTCCTCGGGCTCAGCCTGGACCAGGTGGCCCGGCTCCGGGAGGAGCACGCCGTCTACGTCGTCGGGCGCGGCAGGATCAATGTTGCGGGCTTCACATCCGCGACCGTGGGACCGTTCGCCGACGCGCTGGGGGCCGTCATCGCGGGCTGAACGCGTCTCCCGGCCGGCGCCGTACCATCGTTGCATGCCGATCACCGCAGTCGAGCTCTTTCGGGCCGTCGGGCTGAGCGCCGACGGGCCTGTCGTGTGGGGAAGCCCGGTCCGCGCCAACGGCCCCGGGATCTACGTCGTCGAGTGGCCGGCCGCGCCCGACCGCGCCCCGGTCGACATCTCCGCGGTCGGGACGTGGCTCAGTCGCGTGCCCACGCTCGCGGTCGATGGCGAGCGGCCGACCGGCAAGGGGCTTGCGGCTCGGCTCGCCGCGTGGTGGCTCCCCGGGGAGCCGATCGTCTTCATCGGCAGCACCGGGAAGTCGATCGCGCGCCGCGTGGACGCCTTCTACCGGACACCGCTCGGCGACGCGCGGCCGCACGCCGCGGGCCAGTGGCTCAAGGCGCTCACGAACCTCGGACGCGCCCGCGTCTGGTGGGCGTCGACCGACGCCGCGGAGGAGTACGAGGACGCCTGCTTCGAGGCTTTCGCCGCGGGCGTGCCCGACGAGGTCCGCGCACAGCTGCCGGCCAAGGGCGTGGCGCTCCCCTTTGCCAATCGCCGCCACCCAAACGGCTCGGCCCGCCCTGACGGGGTGACGGCCTCCACCGTCGAACCCCCGCCAGCGGCCGAGCCGGCCGCCGCGGCCGGGAAGGGCACCGCGCGCCGGAGCCCCAGCACGATCTCGGACGAGGACCTTGCCCGCGTCAACGAGCTGCTCCAGGATCTCGCCTGCGGCGAGCCGGGGCTGGAGATCACGCCGTCCCAGGCGAACGCCGAGGGCGCCATCAGGCGTCTCCTCGGGGAGTCGCCCGCTCGCCCGGCTAGCGCGCTGGGACAGCTGCTGCGGGCTGGCAAGATCGCCGGGGCCCACCAGGACCTGGATGGCCGATGGGCGATCCGGGCTGAACAATGGTTCCGGCTTTTACCGCGTCC
>CAZKXK010000238.1:0-3865 GCA_964556585.1 uncultured Anaerolineaceae bacterium | reverse complement strand
TTCATGGACCTGGGCCTCGACCGCAAGAGCGTGGTGGACGTGGTGACCGCCACGGCGATCGACGCCGACCTGTTCCGGAATGTCGTGGTGAAACATGACTCCGGGGTGGATCTCCTGCTCGCTCCGCCGTCGCCGGAGACGGCCGAGCTCGTCACGAAGGAGCACATGGCGCACATCCTCGAGGTGCTGCGCGGGCTGTACGACTACGTCGTGGTGGACGTGGACAAGCGCCTCGACGACACGAACCTCGGGATCTTCGACGCGGCCGACTTCCTGTTCGTCGTCATGACGGCGGACCTCTCCTGCCTGAAGAACGTGCGGCTCGTGCTGGAGACCCTGGGCCACATCGGCTACGAGGACGAGCGGGTGAAGCTGGTGCTGAACCGCTCGAACGCGTTCACCGGGATCAGCGTCAAGAACGCGGAGGGCGCCCTCAAGCGCCCCATCGACCACCAGGTCCTCAACGAGTACCGGGGTGCCATCAGCGCCCTGAACTCCGGTGCCCCGGTGATGTTCTCGAAGGCGGACTCGCCGCTCGGCCGGTCGTTCCACGACTTCGCGCGCGCCATCGACAAGGCGCCGCGGCCGGTGGCGGGGGCAGCCGTGGTGACCACGACGCGCTGATCTCGCGGCCGCGGGCGGTCCGCCGGTACGGCGCGGTGCAGCGGGGATTGATCGCCGGATAAGGCACCGGGGCTAGCGTGGCCACCATGCTGGCAACGGTGCTCGCCGCAACGCTCCGCGGCCTCGAGGGTCGCCCGGTACGAGTCGAGGTGGACGTCGCTCCGGGCCTGCCGGGCTTCACCATCGTCGGCCTCGCCGATGCCGCCCTGCGCGAGTCGCGCGAGCGGGTCCGTGGCGCGCTGCGCAACGCCGGGTTCGTCCATCCGCCCCGGCGGATCACCGTCAACCTCGCCCCCGCGGATGTCCCGAAGGCGGGCTCGGCGCTGGACCTGGGGATCGCGATCGCCATCCTGGTCGGCTCGGAGCAGGTCCACCCACGGGGCCGGTGGGCGTTGCTGGGGGAGCTGGGGCTCGGCGGGGAGGTCCGGCCGGTGCCCGGGTTGCTGCCCATGATCGCGGCCCTCGCCCGGCGCGGCGCCGGGCGCGTGGTGGTGCCGGCGGACGCGCTCGACGAAGCCCGCCTGGTTCCCGGGATCATCGCGCTGCCGGCCGCATCGCTCGGCCAGGCCGCGGAGCTGGTCCGGGGCAGGCGCGTGCACGGGCGCGGCCCGATGACGCGGGCCGAGCTCATCCCGGAGGAGGCGGAGGCAGGGCCCATCTCCACCCCGGTTGATGAGGGCTGGCCGGATCTCGCGGACGTGCGGGGCCAGGCGGAGGCGCGCCGGGCGCTGGAGATCGCCGTTGCGGGGAGCCACGCGCTGCTCATGATCGGGGCGCCCGGATCCGGGAAGACGCTGCTTGCCCGGACGATTCCCAGCCTGCTGCCACCGCTGGACGCCGCCGAGGCGCAGGAGGCGACCGTGATCGCGTCCGTCGCCGGCGATGGCCCGGTGCGAAGCCTCGTCACGCGTCGCCCGTTCCGGGCGCCCCACCACACGGCTTCCTACGCGGCGCTCGTTGGAGGGGGTCCGCGCCTGGCTCCCGGCGAGGTGACCCGCGCGCACCACGGGGTGCTGTTCCTGGACGAGCTCCCGGAGTTCGATCGGGCCGCCCGGGAGGCGCTTCGCCAGCCGCTGGAGGAAGGCCGCATCGCGATCGCACGCGTGGGCGGTGCGGTGGAGATGCCGGCCCGCTTCCAGCTGGTGGCGGCCATGAACCCGTGCCCGTGCGGGTGGGCCGGGGATCCGTCCGGGCGGTGCACCTGCCCCATCGGCCTCCCGGACCGCTACGCGGCGCGCGTCTCCGGGCCGTTCCGGGACCGGCTCGATCTCTGGATCGGCGTTCCCCGGGTGGCCCCGCAGGCGCTGCTCGCGCGCGAGGATGGCGAGGCGTCTGCGCTCGTCGCGGCACGCGTGGCCGCCGTCCGGGCGCGCCAGCTCGATGCCCGTGGACGCCTGGCCGGACGGCTGTCGGGCCGCGCCCTGCGCGCCGCCTGCCTGCTCGACGCCGCTGCCGAGCGGAGCGCGATCCGCCTGGCGGACGCGGCGGGCCTGACTGCCCGAGCCACCGAACGCCTGCTGCGGGTCGCCCGAACGATCGCTGATCTCGACGATGCGGAGCGCGTTGCCGTGCACCACCTGGAGGAAGCCGCGCGCTACCGCGTTCCGGCCATGTCGTCCTTTTCCGCGCGGGGCGGTTGACGTGCTCGGGGTCGGGCGGGACGGTGCCCGTGGGGAATGGCGAGTCGCCGGGTTCCCGGCGGCGGGCCCCGACCACCCCGCCCCCCGGCCGGCAGCGCCGGCGGGCCGCCCGGGCTGTTCCACGGCGCCGGGCGCGTCACGCACGCCGACGTCCGAGCCTGCCCGGGCGGCCGGCGCCTCATCGCCCGACGAGGCCGATGCCTGGGCGGCCCTCGTGGCCGTGGATGGCATCGGGCCGGTCACGCTGGCGGCCGTGCTGGCCGCCGGGGGCTCCGGCAGGGCCGTGCTGCAGATGGCGGCGGACCCGGGCGGCCTGGCTCGCCTGGCGGACGCGGTGGCCGCTCGCGGCGGCCGCCTCGACATCGCGCTGGCGCGCGGGATCGCCGAGGCGGCGCAGGAGGCACCAGCGCTGGCCGCACGGCTCAAGGCCCTCGGGATCACCGTCGTGACGATCGAGTCCGCGGCATACCCGGGGCGGCTTCGCCTCCTCGACCTTCCGCCACCCGTGCTGTTCCTGCGGGGCGACCCCGCCTCGCTCGACGCGTGGCGCTCCGTCGCGGTCGTGGGAACGCGGCGAGCATCCGAGCGTGGCCGCAGGATCGCGGGCGCCATCGGCGGGGCACTTTCCAGCGCCGGCGCGCTCGTCGTGTCGGGACTGGCCGTGGGCATCGACGGCGCCGCGCACGCCGCCGCGGTGGCCAGTGGTGGGCGCACGGTCGCGGTCCTCGGGTCGGGCCATGAACGCCTGTATCCGCGCGCGCACGCCCACCTCGCGGACCGGATCGTGGCCGGCGGAGGCGCGATCGTGTCCGAGCTCGCGCCGGACGTCGGGCCGCTTCCCGGGACGTTCCCTCGCCGGAACCGCGTCATCAGTGGCCTTGCCGACGCGACCGTGATCGTGGAGGCCGGCGAGCGGAGCGGGGCCCTGATCACCGCCAGCTGGACCCTCGAGCAGGGGCGCGAGTGCTTCGTCGTCCCCGGGCCGATCGACGTGCCGCAGAGCGTGGGGTGCAACCGCCTGTTGCGTCTCTACCCGGGCCAGGCGCGGGCTGTCCCCGGCGTCGCGGAGCTGCTGGAGGACCTGGGGCTGACGGGGACCGATGAGTCGCCTCGCGCGGACGCCCGCTCCCTGCGCGCCGGCCGCACCGTCGGACCGGACCCGGAGGCGATCCTTGCCGGGCGCGGCACGGCCGAGGCTGCCGTCGCCCGTGCGCTGCTGCCCCGCGCAGCCACGCTCCAGGAGCTCGTGGACGCGACCACGTATGCGCCCGCGACGATCCTCGCGATTCTCACCCGGCTCGAGAACGACGGGCTGGTCGTTGCCGCTCTCGGACGCTACGCGGCGGGCGGTGCGCTGGCGGCGACCACGCCGACGAGCCGCCGCACGAACGTCGGGCAGCGGTCTGTCGCGCGCTAAGCAGGGGACTGAGCTCGCGCGCGGGCCGGCGTCACTTGCGGGCAGCGCCGGATTGCCGTCTCGCGGCGGCCGGTGGTAAGGTGCCAGTCGAACCACGGGGGAGTCGGTGCCGGCACGAGCCGTCGCGCACGGCGCCGCGAACCAAGCGAGGAGCACGCATTGCGGAAGATCGCTGCCGCGATCC
>CAZKXK010000237.1:0-3916 GCA_964556585.1 uncultured Anaerolineaceae bacterium | reverse complement strand
CCACTCGCTGGCCCCGTCGATGCGCCCCGCCTCGAGCATCTCGTCGGGGACACCCTTCAGGGCGGCCCCGATGATCACCATGGCGAACCCGGTCTGTCCCCAGATCAGGATCACGATCAGCAGGATCGTGTTGAGCGGCTCCCCGGTGAGCCACGAGACCGGGCCGATGCCGAAGCCCGACAGGATCGCGTTGAGCAGTCCGACCTGGGGCTGACCGGCCGGCTGGAACGAGAGCACGAACCGCCAGATCACGCTGGCGCCCACGAACGAGATCGCCATCGGCAGGAAGATCAGGGTCTTGGCCAGGCGGTCCAGGCGCGACCGTTCCACGAGGACCGCGATGGCGAGGCCCAACCCGGTGCTGAAGAGCGTCCCGAAGACGAGCCAGAGCACGTTGTTGCGGATCGCCGTGACCATCTCCGGGTTGGAGAACGAGTAGACGTAGTTGTCGAGCCCGACGAACTTGCTTCCGGTGGCGTTGAACAGGCTCTCCCACGCGGTCAGGAACGCGGGGACCAGCAGGTAGAAGGTGAGGATCGCGATCGCAGGCCCGACGAACACGAACGGCAGGATCCGGCGCTGCCAGGCGGACGGCAGCTTCTCGGTCAGCCAGTTCGCCACGACGTAGAGCATGGCAACGCCGCCGATGCCCCAGACGATGGCGACGAGGACGATGACGATCTTGGGGGCGCCGCTGTCCTTGAGGAAGAGGAAGCCCGCCCATAGCACGATGAATGCCACGACCGGGACGAAGATGGAGATCAGGAACCGGCCGACACCGGTCGCCAGCACCTGGCCGACTCCCCTTGGCGGGGGCGCCGCCACGCTATCTGCCAGTCGCATCCCTTCGATCCTCCACTCGGCGGGACAGGCGGGTGACGCGACGGCGCCGCACCGGGCGGCGCCGTCGCGCTGCAGGCTGTGCTGCTACTGCGCGGGCCAGCTGGCCTGGATGTTAGCGAGGGTGGTATCGATGTTCTGGCTGCCGTTGACCAGTTTCACGGACTCCGACCAGAAGGTTCCCGAGCCCACCGCTGCCGGCATCGCATCCGAGCCGTCGAAGCGAACCACCGGGGCCTGGACGATCGACGTGGCGAACGCACGGTCGAGCGCGGACGAGTAGTTCGACAGGTCCTGGGTCTTATAGGGGAACAGCGCGCCGCCGGCCTTCTCCCATGAGACGCCGGCATCCGGCGTGGTCAGGTACTTCAGGAAGGCCCAGACCTCGGGCCGGTCGGCGAACGCGACGGCCTGGTCGCCGCCGACCTCGGCGGGCGTGCCGATCGCCGGGTCGATCGCGGGGAGGGTGAAGACGCCGACCTGGTTGTCCAGGTCCTTCTGGACCGCATCCGGGAAGAACGCGGTGATGAAGTTGCCCTGGTTGGTCATCCAGCACTTGGGCGGGTTGTCGAAGGCGGCCTTCGGCGCCTCACCGAAGTTCGTCTGGACGATGTACTGGGGGCCGCCGTAGACGTACTTCGGGTTGCCGAAGATGTCCATCATGATCTGGAACGCGTTCTTGACGCTGGGGTCGGTGAACGGCGTCGTGCCGGCGACCCACTTGTCGTAGCCGGCTGCGCCGACGGTGCGGAGCATGATCTCCTCGACCCAGTCGGTGACCGGCCAGCCGGTCGCGGCGCCGCTCTCGATGCCGATGCACCAGGGAGGCGTCCCGTCGGCGACCATCTTGTCCTCGAGCGTCTTGAGCTCATCCCACGTCGTGGGAATCGTGTAGCCCTTGGCGTCCCAGGCGACCTTGGGGTAGAAGACGAGACCCTTCAGGTTGACACGGTGGAAGACGCCGTAGACCTTGCCGTCGGCGGCAGTCCCGACGTCCTTCCAGCCAGGCCCGTAGTTCGCGTCGATCGACGCGACAATGTCGGCCGGCAGCGGGAACAGCTTGCCCTGTGACGCGTAGTTCTTCATCCCGCCCGGCTGCGGGAGCATGGCGACATCCGGCGGGTTGCCCGCCTGAACCTGCACGTTCAACTGCTGCTCGAAGGACTTGTCGCCGTTGTAGACGACCTTCACGCCCGTGGCGTCCTCAAACGGCTTCACTGCCGCCGCGAAGGCGGCTGCCTCGGTGTCGACGAAGGCACCGCCGACCGTCACCGTCTTCCCGCTGAGATCCGCCGCAGACGGTGCTGACGACGCACCTCCGGCAGGCGCCGACGTGGCTGCACTGCTGCACGCGGCCAGCACCACAGCCAGGGCGGCGGTGGCAACAACGAATCGATTGCGCATCCTCTCCTCCATCCGGCGGTTCCTCGCGCCGCGAGCTCCGCGGCATGTGGAACCGGTTCCACAACCCGATGGCAGATTATCAGAAGTGTCAAGAGGATTTCCTTTGATAACGTGCTGTGCGCCCGACTTGGACTAGGTTCCCCGCTGTCGTCCAGACTGGAACCGATTCCAGCCACGGCGGTATGCTGTGACCGCAACACCTGAACGGACGAGAGAGGGATGCCAGCCACCATCCAGGATGTCGCGCGCGCCGCCGGCGTGGGCCGGGGAACTGTGAGCCGCGTGCTCAACGACCGGCCCAACGTCGACCCGGTGACGCGGGCTCGCGTGCTCGAGGCGATCGCCGCGCTAGATTTCGTCCCCAGCGCGGCGGCCCGGCGGCTCTCCCTGCGCCGAACGCAGAGCATCGCGGTCGTGACGCTCCACCTCACGCGACCGTCGGTCGTCGAACGCCTGCGTGGCATCGAATCCGCGCTCGTCGACGCCGCGCTCGACATGGTCGTCCTGAACATCGAGACGCTGGAGCGGCGCGACGCGATCCTTCGAGACGTGCCCCGCCCGGAGCGCTTCGATGGGCTGATCCTGGTCTCGGTCGCGCCCCACGACACCGAGCTGGCGCAGATCCGTCGCTCGGGTCTGCCGGTCGTCCTGATCGATGCCCACCACCGCGCGCTGCCCCGGGTCGTCTGCGATGACGTCGGCGGCGGGATGCTGGCGGCGAACCACCTTCTCGAACGCGGCCACCGGCGCTTCGGCTTCATCGGCGACGAGCCGCGCCCCACCCTGGGCGTCCCGTCGAGTCGGATGAGGTTCCGCGGCGTCGGGCTTGCCCTGCGCGAATACGGCCTCGCGATCCGACCGGACCACGTCGCCGAGGGCGAGCACACGCGTGAGTTCGCCCGCGAGCTGACCGAGACGATGCTACGAAGCGCGGATCGGCCCACGGCGATCATCGCTGCCAGCGACACCAAGGCGATCGGCGTGCTCGAGGCGGCGCGCAAGCTGGGCATCGACGTGCCGGGAGAGCTCTCGGTCATCGGCTATGACGACGTCGAGGCGGCCGATTTCGTCGGCCTGACCACGATCCATCAGCCGCTAGCGGAGACCGGGGCCCGGGCCGTCGACCGCATGATCGGGTTGATCTCGGGCGCGGCACGGGTTCCGCTCCGCGAGGTCCTGCCTGTTTCGCTCGTCGAGCGCCGCACGACCGGTCCCGCACCGGCGTAGGCCGCGCCCTCGGCCCGTCCCCTACCCCTCCAGGCTGACGCGAAGCTTCGCGACCCGTTCCTCGAGCTCGGCGGCTCGAGCCCGGGCACGCTCGACGACCGCCGGCGGCGCTTGCGCGACGAACCGCTCGTCCGCCAGGCGAGCCCGCGCGCCGTCGAGCTGGGTCCCGGTTCCGGCCAGCTCGCGTTCCAGCCGGACCCGGTCGCGGGCCGCCGCCTCCGCGCCCGCTGCGAGCGGGTGAACCATCGCCTCGATCGGCCCTGCCACCACGGCGAGGCCTCCCGGTGCCCCCGAGCGCAGCGCGTCGGCGCCGGCCACCCGGCCCAGCGGGCGCGCGTGCGCGAGCCGCTCGAGCGCAGGCGCCAGCGCGTCGAACGCCTCCTCGAGCGACGGCGGCAGCGCCACGTCCACCCCGAGCCAGGCCGCGGGATCGAGCCTCGCCTCG
>CAZKXK010000236.1:0-3935 GCA_964556585.1 uncultured Anaerolineaceae bacterium | reverse complement strand
ACCGAGAGCTGTACCTGCGCTGGTTCCAGTACGCGGCCTGGCTCCCGATGCTGCGTTCCCACGGCACGGATACGCCGCGCGAGATCTGGCGCTTCGGCTCCCCAGGGGAGACGACCTACGACGCCCTCGTACATGCGTTGCGGCGCCGTTACCGCCTGCTGCCGTACATCTACTCGTTGGCCGGCTGGACGACGCAACGCGCATACACGATGCTTCGATCACTGCCGTTCGACTTCCCGGACGACGTCCGCACCCACGGCCTCGGCGACCAGTTCCTCCTGGGACCGGCCTTCCTGGTCTGCCCAGTGTCCACACCGATGGCATACGCACCCGGGTCGCGGCCGCTCGATGGAGCGAGCCTCACGCGCCGTGTCTACCTGCCGGCGGGCGCCGACTGGTTCGACCTGGCCACTGACGAGCTGTTGGGCGGCGGCCAGGAGATCCAGGCCGCCGCCCCCCTGGAGCGGATTCCTGTATTCGTCCGCGCCGGGTCGATCGTGCCGATGGGGCCGGATCGGGATCACGCGGACGTAGCGCCCAACGAGATGCTGGAGGTGCACGTGTACCCAGGGCGCGACACTACCTTCACGCTCTACGAGGACGCGGGCGACGGCTACGGTTACGAGGCAGGCGAGTTTGCGACGGTGGAGCTCGCATGGGACGAGGAGGCCCGCAGGCTGACGATCGGGCAGCGGGTCGGGGAGTACCCGGGAATGCTCCTCGAGCGTGACCTCCTCATCGTTCTCCACGCGGGGCTCGACCGGACGACCTCGAAGCTGCCCGTCGCGCAACGGCGGCTTTGCTACGCTGGCCGTAGGGTGGAGGTGCAGTGGTGACCTCGTCGGCGGCGCCCGACCGTCGACCGCCCGCGATCCGGCCTCCGGGCCGGTAGGAGGATGTTCCCGGCGTGGCCACGAGATCGAAGGTGCCCAACACGACGATCGTCGACATCGCCGCCGCCAGCGGTGTCTCGATCGCCACGGTGTCGCGGATCATCAACAACAAGCCGGACGTCGCGGAGGAGACCCGTCAGCGCGTGCTGCGGGTCATGGAGGAGATCGGGTTCGCGCCCCAGAACGCCTGGCGCCAGATCCGGTCCGGCCGAACCCGGCTCATCGCGGTGCACGTACCCCAGGAGTTCAACCCGCCCGCCTACCGGCTCGTCATGTCGGCTGCCCTCGGCGTCGAGGACGCAGGCTACTCGATCAACATCATCACGCGGACGCTCACCGACGCCGAGTTGCTCGGCATCTTCCGGAGCCGCCAGGCAGACGGCATCATCCTGCTGGAGATCCTCACCGAGGACGCACGCCCTGAGCTGCTCCGCGATCACGGGTATCCGTTCGTGATGATCGGGCGCCGCACGGACAATGCCGGACTCAGCTTCGCCGACGTGGACGTGGACCAAGGGATGGAGCTCGCGGTCGACCATCTCGTCACGCTCGGCCATCGCCGGATCGGGCTGCTCACCATTGACCCTGTCGTCCGGGACGAGACCTACGGCTACGCCACGTGGGCCATGCGCGGCTACGAGCGTGCCTGTGTCGAGCACGGACTCCCGGTGATCCGGCACGTCGGCGCTCCCACCGCGGGGGCGATGAGCGAGGCGGCAGGTTGGCTTCTCGACGAGCACCCCGGCATCACCGCGTGCATCGCGCCCCAGGACCAATCGGTCATTGGGCTGTTCAGGGCAGCCGCCGATCGTGCGATCAAGGTCCCCACCGACCTCTCGGTCGTGGCGATGCTGGACGAGTCACTCGCGGAGCTGGCCACGCCACCGCTGACCACGATCAGCTTCCCGTCCGACGAGCTTGGTCGTGCTGCCGCCCGGATCTTGCTCGACCGCCTTGACCGAGGCCGGCCGGGGCCGGACCAGGTGCTCGTGACGCCGAAGCTGGTCAGACGAGGCACCACCGCCCCCCCGAGGGGGTAGGGCCCTCGGGGGGCGTCACCGGGGAATCCGCGGCCGGCGGCGTCAGCACTACGGAGGCGGGCAGCAGATCACGCTTCGGGCGGTGATTTCCAGGTGTGGCACTGGCAAGGAGTGATGCCGAGGCCACCTCGCAGGAGGGCAGGATCATGGCCGACACGTTCTTCCCAGAGGTTGAGGGGCATATCCCATTCGGCGGGCTCGGATCGGCGGATCCCCTCGCCTTCAAGGTGTATGAGCCAGACCGGCTCGTGCTGGGCAAGCGGATGGAGGACCATCTCCGGATCGGGGTCTGTTTCTGGCACTCCTTTGCCTGGGACGGGCGTGACATGTTCGGCTCGGGTACCCTCGACCGACCATGGAACGCCGGCGCAGTCGACCCGATGGACGGCGCCCGGATGAAGATGGCCGCGGCGTTCGAGCTCTTCACGAAGCTCGGCGTGCCCTACTACTGCTTCCACGACCGGGACGTCGCCCCTGACGGAGACAGCTTCGCGCAGTTCCGGGCGAACCTGGACGCCCTCGTCGACGACGCTCTCGGCTACCAGGAGCGCACCGGGGTCCGGCTCCTGTGGGGCACCGCCAACCTGTTCGGGCACCCGCGATACCAGGCGGGTGCCGCCACCAACCCTGATCCCGAGGTCTTCGCCTACGCCGGCGCGCAGGTGAAGAACATGCTCGAGGTGACCAAGCGCCTGGGCGGCACGAACTACGTGCTGTGGGGCGGCCGCGAGGGATACGACACTCTCCTGAACACGGACCTCCGGCGCGAGGGTGAGCAGCTCGCCCGGTTCCTGCACCTGGTCGCCGAGCACAAGCACAAGATCGGGTTCGAGGGCACGCTCCTGATCGAGCCCAAGCCGATGGAGCCGACCAAGCACCAGTACGACTTCGACTCCGCCACCGTGCATGGCTTCCTCGTCCGCAACGGCCTCGACGGCGAATACCGCCTGAACATCGAGGCCAACCACGCGACGCTCGCGGGACACAGCTTCCACCACGAAGTCGCGTACGCGGTGGCGAACGGCATGTTCGGCAGCATCGACGCAAACCGGGGCGACCCCCAGAACGGGTGGGACACGGACCAGTTCCCGAACTCGGTCGATGACCTGGTGATGCCGCTCTTCGAGATCCTCCGCTACGGCGGCTTCTCGACCGGCGGCTTCAACTTCGATGCGAAGCTGCGCCGCCAGAGCATCTCCCGGACGGACCTCTTCCATGCCCACATCGGCGGGATCGACACCCTCGCCCAGGCTTTGCTCGCCGCAGCCGACCTGGTGGAGCGCGGCACGCTCGCCGGGATCGTGGAGACGCGCTACGCGGGCTGGAAGGGCGAGCTGGGGGCCGGCATCCTTGACGGCAGCGTCTCGCTCGCGGACCTCGCCGCGAAGGTCGAGTCCGGCGAGATCGACCCGCGGCCGGTCTCGGGCCGCCAGGAGCTTCTCGAGAACATCGTCAACCAGGCCATCTGGTCGACCGGCCGCTCGGCGGGCTGACCACCGTGAGCGTCGTCCTCGGCATCGACGCATCCACCACCGCGACGAAGGCCATCCTGGTCGACGAGGCCGGGGTCGTCCGCGGGATCGGCACGGCCGAGTACGCGTTCAGCGTCCCGCGCCCGCTGTGGAGCGAGCAGGAGCCACACCTCTGGTGGGACGGGACGGTGGCGGCCATCCGCAGCGTGCTCGCCTCCACCGGGACCAGCGGGTCGGACGTGGCGGCGATCGGCCTGACCGGCCAGATGCACGGCGCGGTCCTGCTCGACTCGGCCGGCGACGTTCTCCGGCCGGCGATTCTGTGGAATGACCAGCGGACCAGCGCCGAGTGCGACGCCATCCGGCGTGCCATCGGCCCGGACCGGCTCATCGCGATCACCGGCAACGATGCGCTGACCGGGTTCACCGCGCCGAAGCTCGTCTGGGTGCGGGACCACGAGCCGGACGTCTGGCGTCGGATCGCTCACGTGCTCCTGCCGAAGGACTACGTACGCTTCCGGATGACCGGT
>CAZKXK010000235.1:0-3949 GCA_964556585.1 uncultured Anaerolineaceae bacterium | reverse complement strand
TGGCGGACATTGCTGCCGGCGACGCGGGTAAGCAGCTGGGCGGGCATGGTGAGGACCCAGGGTGCGTCCTTGGCAGTCGCCTCGAATCCAACGCCGACGAGGGCGTCGCGAAGGTCAGCCACCATTCGGTCGTAGCCGCCGGGCTTGACCACGATCGGGACGTGGACGTCCGCCCAACCATGCCGCTTGCTGCGGACCTTCCGCGCGGTTCCGACGCCGGCCAGGAAGATCAGGAGGCCACCGACCAGCGGCGCCAGGAGGTAGCCCCGGGCGATCTCCACGAGGATGGCGGCGCCCTGGGGACGCTCGCCCTGGCTCGGAACCAGGTAGCCGGCGAGGCCGACGCCCAGCGGCACCAGGATCACGCCGAGGAGCAGGACCGCCGCGAGCCACGCGTGATCGACGAACGGCGGATGGGGCGTCGCCGCGAGCAGTGTTGCGCTGACGATCGGCAGGACGAGTGCGAGCAGGAGCACGAGCCACAGGAACGAGCCAGCCATCATGAGGACGAGGAAGACCTGGTGGGATCGCGGAACGCGCCCGAAGAGCAGGCTGCTGGCCCAGCCCAGCGCGCTCGTCAGCAGGTCACCGGCAAATCGGCCCGCGAACCCGAAGACGGACACGAGGATGGTCATGTTCGAGCCTGGAGCGTCCTGCGTCTCAGCATCCCATTGCCTCCTGCCATCCCGCGCCGAGCGGCGGCATGCGCCGGCTGGGCGGCCAGTCTGGTCTGGCGGCCGCGCAGCGTCATGACGGCCTGTCATGCCGGGCGGTCGAGGGCCCGTATCCTGTCGGCATGAACCCGAAGAGCGAATTTCGGCAATGACCCGAGCGTTCGTCATCGCCCGCCAGCGCAAGGGCGGCAAGGTACGGACCGTCGTGGACGAGGTCCGACATGCGCTCCAGGCCGCCAGCTGGAGGGTCGACTGGGTGATCGTGGGTCGGAAGCGTGACCTCACCAGGAAGACCGCCCGCGCCGTCAAGAAGGGCTGCGACATCGTCGTCATCGTCGGCGGCGACGGCGCGGTCCTCCAGGTCGCGCCGTCGCTCGCGAGGACGAAGGTCGCCCTGGGGATCATCCCGACCGGGACCGGCAATCAGCTGGCCGGCAACCTCCACATCCCGCCCGACGCGGGCGATGCGGCCCGCATGATCGTGAGCGGGCGACGTCGGCAGATCGACCTTGGGCGGGTCACCGTCGACGGTGCGAGATACGACTTCTCGGTGGCCTGCGGGATCGGCTTCGACGCCGACGTCATGAACATGACCGGCCCCGGCCAGAAGCGTCGGTGGGGCAGAATCGCCTACCTTGCCAACGTCGTCTCCCAGGCGGGCGGGATCTGCAACATCCCCCATGAGATCACGCTCGACGGCGTTTCCACGAAGACCGAGGCCGCGCAGGTCTTCATCGCAAACTTCGGCTGGATGCTGGCCGGGATGGAGCCGGTACGCCCGATCGCTCCGGACGACGGGCTGCTTGACGTGATCGTCGTTCGGGCTTCCGGGCGCCTGGGCGGCGTGCTGAGCGGCTGGGAGGCCCTGCGACAGAAGGACCTCGGCGAGAGTCGCGAAGGCCACGTCCTGCGGGCCCAGGCCCGGAAAGTGCGAATCGCCACGAAACCCCGAAGGCTCGTCGAGGTCGATGGCTCCGTGGTCGGGCGGACGCCGATCGTCGTCTCGGTCATGCCGTCCGCATTGACCGTGATCGTGCCGGCGGACTGAACGCCACTCGGGACGATTGTCTCGGACCATGACCTACCCAGGGCCGACGGACAAGGGGGAGCAATCTCGTCCCGAGCTCAGGCTGCGCTTCTCCAGCGACCAGGAGCCGGGGATCCGGCGGCGTCGCGTCGGCCGAGGGTTTCGCTACCTCGCGGCCGACGGCGACCCCATCCGGGATCCAAGCACGCTCGCCCGGATTCGCACCCTCGCGATCCCGCCCGCCTGGGACGAGGTCTGGATCTGCCCGGACGACCTCGGCCACGTCCAGGCCGTCGGACGCGACGCGCGAGGACGCAAGCAGTACCGGTATCACGAGCAATGGCGGGCTGACCACGCATCATCGAAGTACGCCCGTCTGGCGACCTTCGGTCGGGCGCTGCCCGCCATTCGGCGGCGCACCGCGCGCGACATGCGCCGGCCCGGCCTGCCGAGGGACAAGGTGCTGGCGACCGTCGTCGACCTGCTCGAGGCCACGAACCTGCGGATCGGGAACGACGAGTACGCGCGGATCAACCGATCATTCGGCCTCACCACGCTGCGCAACCGGCACGCGATCGTTGCCGGCTCGAGCCTGCGGTTCCGGTTCCGGGGCAAGGGGGGTCGTCTGAACGAGGTCGGCGTCCGAGACCGGCGCCTGGCCAGGATCGTGTCCGCCTGCCAGGACCTGCCGGGCCAGGAGCTGTTCCAGTATCTCGACGAGCTTGGCGAGCCCCTGCCCATCGGGTCGACCGACGTCAACGAGTACCTGCGGATCGCCGCGAGGGCGGAGGTCAGCGCCAAGGACTTCCGGACGTGGGCCGGGACGCTGCTCGCGTTCCGGGCCCTCCGCTCGTCCGTCGAGCCAGCGGGTCCCGGGGCGCGTGGATCGGTTGGCCGTGCCACGCAGCTGGTCGCGGAGGCGCTCGGGAACACGCCGGCGGTGAGCCGGCAGAGCTACATCGCGCCGGCCGTGATCGATGCGTACGTCGCCGGGAGGCTGCGCCGAGGTCGCACGCCAACTGGCGCGGGTCGTCCTGGGCTCGGGACCGACAGGCGCGAGGAGCTCGCGCTCATCCACCTGATCGAGGCGGCGTCCCGGTTGCCAGCCAGCCTCCGGCGAAGCCCGCGCGGCGGAGCCCCGTGACGAGGTATGGACACCGCTTCATCGATCGCCACAGCGACTCCGACCGGTAGTTCTCGATCATGAGGACGATCGGTCCCTGCTCCAGCCCGTAGCAGGCGGGCGAATGCCAATCGCGCTCGCCTCGATCGCCCACCCGGAACGTGGGGTTGAAGCTGCGCAACAGGCCAGCGTCGCTCGTCGACTTCGGGTGCGCCTCGACGAAATGGCGGATCGTCGGCAGCACGATCTCGGGTGCGAACGGTAGGGAGGCGATCGACGCCCATGGCGCGATCGTCCCGTCGTCCGGCCCGAATGGGACGCTCCGCGCCCGGTAGTCGAAGAAGCGACGCTCGATCCCGTCGATCCGGCGGGTGCCGGGCCCGGGTCCGTCACTCGCCGTCAGGCCCCAGCAGGATTCGCCGTAGCCCTCGAAGCGCCTGGGGTTGCGGATCGCGTACGCCTGTTGGGCCAGCGTCGCGCGCCGGCTGTTCTCGAAGTAGTCGATCCCGCGCGCTCGCATGGAGGCGTCGGGAATGCCGCGGAAGTCGATCCAGATGTGCGAGAGCTGATGGATGAAGAGTGGCCCCGCGTACAGCTGCTCGAGCCCGTGGACCGTCCGCCAGCGATACGTCCTGGTCCATTCCGTGTAGCTCGCCTCTGGCAACGGGTGAGTGGGTGAACCCAGTCCCAGCGCGTAGAGGAGGATCGCCTCGCTGTAGCCCTCCCAGCGGGCCCTCGCGAACCCGCGCTCGGGCTTCCACGCGTGGGCGACCGTCAGGCCCCCATGCTGCGCCCACTGCCAGTCGGCGCGTCGATACAGGGCGTCGGCGAGGCTCGATATCTCGCGCTCGTCGGCCGCGTCGCGGTCAAAGTAGGCCGCGGCGGCCAGCGCCCCGGCGAGCAGGAACGTCGTGTCGATCGTCGAAAGCTCCGACGCCCATGCGCGGCGGCCCGTCCGCATGTCCAGGAAGTGGTAGTAGAAGCCCTTGTACCCTGTCGCGTCCCGCTCGACCCCCTGCGGGCTCTGCCAGAAGAACCGAAGGGTCGCGAGGACGCGCGCGATCGCCTCGCCGCGCGTCATGAAGCCGCGCTCGGCGCCCGCGGCGTAGGCCGCCAGGGCGAACC
>CAZKXK010000234.1:0-3953 GCA_964556585.1 uncultured Anaerolineaceae bacterium | reverse complement strand
GGCGGCCGTCCCCGTCCTGGCCGCCGTCAGCCTGGTGGCGGTGGGCGCTGTCGTGCTGCGACCGCCCGGGCTCGTCCTTCGCGCGCGCCCCGCCGGGTGAACGCAAACGGCTCGCGGTGCCAGGACCTTGCCGGTATTGCTCCGTTCCGGTATTGCTCCGTTACCGCCCCGTCGCGGGTGCCGCTGGAAGCCCGGTCTGGCCCGGAGAGATCGCTATCAGTACTTGCTGCACACGATGGGCTGGGCGATCGGATGCGCGTCCTCGTGGCTCGCCGTGGTGACGGAGATCCGCTGGGCGACCACCATCAGCTTGTTATAGGTGCCGTACGGCCCCTCGGAGGTCTGGAGCCAGACCTGCTGGCCCTTGAGCGACCAGATGTCCGGCAGCACGTACTGGTGACGCAGCACGCGGGTCACCTTGTAGGTGTACAGGTGGTCGTCGCTCGTGTAGACGTAGACCTTCATGCCCAGCATGCGGGCGCCGTTGTTGACGAGCGAGGCGGTGAGCAGGGGAAGGAACATGCCGGTCCGGGCGTGCGCGTAGAGGAACGTGACGCCCGCCTCGCCGGGCTGGGAGAGGCCCGGGAGGTACATCGCCACGTTGCACCACGGGAAGGCATTGCCGGGCTGGTACACCACCGGCAGGTCGATGCCCATGCTCGGCATGGCGATCCGGGTCGTGACCGGGTACGTCAGCGTGGCGCAATGGACGTCCGCCCCCGACCGAAGGCGCAGGGCGATCGAGCCGCTCCCCGACGCGTTCCAGATGGGCGTCATGCGAGCCAGCGTGATCGTGCCCGACGCCGACCCGTTCCCGTCCGCGTCGGTCGCCAGGTTGGGAAGCCGGAGCAGGAGCGTGGGCTTGGAGCAGGTGCCCTGGTAGACCGACAGGGCGTACGTCACGGATGGATGAAGGCCCTGGAGCCGCGCCGAGAAGCTGCCCGTCCCGGCCCAGTTGCGAACGAGCACGCCGGATCCGCTGGCGGTCCTGCCGCCCGCGGTGGCGCCGGTCACGGTCGCGGTCCAGGTACGCCGGATCGTGTCGGCGCTCGCGGAGGCCGGAATCGCTGCCGTCGCCAGGATGGCCACGAGGGCGGACAGGAGAAGGACGCGCCTTCGAAGACCACTCATTGCGTGCTTCCTCGCCTCCGATATGTGTTCTGTCTGGTTGCCCGCCGAGGCCCGGAACCGTCCCTCCGGTCGGGAGAGTATGCCGTGCCCGCCCGTCTCGCGCGCTCCGGGCCGGGTTGCGGAGGTCCGGCGACCCTGCCGATCGGCTGAGCCCGACGGCCCGAGTCCGGCCCTCCGATGGACCGATGGCACTTGGCCGACCTCGCTATCGTTAGGGAGCGAGGCTCTGGACGGTCCCACGCGACCGCCGGGGTCGCTCGCGGATTGGGAGACTGACGATGAGCGCCGTGCAGACAGGAACCGGCCGCGGGCTCGCGGACGACGGGGCAATGGGGCACATCGGCCTTGAGCCCCCGACCGATCTTCCTGCCGTGACCCGTTGGGTGGACGAGATCGCGGCGCTCGCCCAGCCGGACGCGGTCCACTGGTGCGACGGCTCCGCGGCCGAGTACCAGGCGCTCTGCGAGGGCCTGGTGGAGGCAGGGACCTTCACGCGGCTCGACCCGGTCCTGCGGCCCAACAGCTTCCTTGCCCGTTCCGACCCCAGCGACGTCGCGCGTGTCGAGGACCGGACGTTCATCTGCTCGCGCGACGCGGCGGACGCGGGCCCGACGAACAACTGGCGTGACCCGGACGAGATGCGGGCGACGCTTACCGACCTGTTCCGTGGCTCCATGCGCGGCCGGACGCTGTACGTGATCCCGTTCTCGATGGGACCGATCGGATCGCCCATCAGCCGCCTCGGCGTCCAGATCACCGACTCGGCCTACGTCGTCGTCAACATGCAGATCATGACGCGGTCCGGCGCCGCGGCCCTGGATGCCATCCGGGCGACCGGCGAATACGTGCCGTGCCTCCACTCCGTGGGCGCGCCCCTCGTTCCGGGCCAGGCGGACGTGCCCTGGCCGTGCGACGCGACCACGAAGTACATCGTCCACTTCCCGGAGACGCGCGAGATCTGGTCCTACGGCTCCGGCTACGGCGGGAACGCGCTGCTCGGCAAGAAGTGCTACGCGCTGCGGATCGCGTCGGCGATCGCCCGCGACGAGGGCTGGCTCGCCGAGCACATGATGATCATCAAGGTGACCGCCCCGGACGGGCGCAGCAAGTTCGTGGCGGGCGCTTTCCCGTCGGCCTGCGGCAAGACCAACCTGGCGATGCTCGTGCCGACGCTGCCCGGCTGGCGGGTGGAGACGGTGGGCGACGACATCTGCTGGATGCGCTTCGGCGCCGACGGCCGCCTCTACGCGATCAACCCGGAGGCGGGCTTCTTCGGCGTCGCCCCCGGTACGAACACGAAGTCCAACCCCAACGCGATCCGCACGCTGGAGCGGAACATCATCTTCACGAACACCGCCCTGACCGACGACGGCGACACCTGGTGGGAGGGCTTGACGCCCACCCCGCCGGACCATCTCGTCGACTGGACCGGTCGCGACTGGACGCCGGACGCGGGTCGCGTCGCGGCCCACCCGAACTCCCGCTTCACCGCGCCGGCCGGCCAGGACCCGGCGATCGCCTCCGAGTGGGACGACCCCGCCGGCGTGCCGATCGACGCGATCATGTTCGGCGGTCGGCGGGCCACCGTCGTGCCGCTCGTCCGCGAGGCGTTCAACTGGACGCACGGCGTGTTCATGGGCTCGATCATGAGCTCCGAGACGACCGCGGCGGCCTTCGGCGAGGTCGGGAAGCTGCGCTTCGACCCGTTCGCCATGCTCCCGTTCTGCGGCTACAACATGGCCGACTACTGGGCCCATTGGCTGGAAGTCGGCGCCGCCACGACACCGGACAAGCTGCCCCGGATCTACTACGTCAACTGGTTCCGCCGCGACGCCGAGGGTCGCTTCCTGTGGCCCGGCTTCGGGGAGAACAGCCGGATCCTGAAGTGGATCTTCGAGCGGGGAGACGGCACGGCGGGCGCGGTCGAGACCGCCATCGGGCTCCTGCCGACGCCGCAGGACATCGACACGGACGGCCTCGCCACCTCGGCCGATGACCTGGCCGAGCTGTTGCGGGTGGACGGCCCGGCGATTGTCGCCGAGCTTCCCCAGTTCGAGGAGCACTACGCGCGCTTCGGCGATCGACTCCCCGCCGCGCTGCGGACCGAGCTCGACCAGATGCGCGAGCACCTGCTGGCGTGACGCCGAGGGCCGACGCGGCCGGTCTCCCGGCGGAGCTCGATCCGGCGGGCCTGGACGGGCTGGATCCCGCCCAGCGCGGCGGCCTGGGCGACATGAGCCCGGGCCAGTTTCGCGCCGCCGCGCACGCCACGGTGGACCTGCTGGCGGACTACCTGGAGCGGGTCGAGGACTTCGCGATCCTGCCGCGGGTGGTGCCGGGTTCGTTGCGCGCCCGGCTCCCGGCCGAGCCGCCCGAGGACCCAGAGCCGATCGGGGACATCCTGGCCGACGTGCCCGGCCTCGTCATGCCCAACGCCACGCACTGGCAGCACCCCGGGTTCATGGCCTACTTCGCCACGACGTCGTCGGGCCCGGGCATCCTCGGTGAGCTCGTGACCGCCGCGCTGGGCCAGAACCCGATGCTCTGGCGGACGTCGCCCGTCGGGACGGAGCTGGAGCAGGTGGTCGTCGGCTGGCTCCGGCGCGCGCTGGGCCTGCCCGACGCATTCGATGGCCTCCTGACGGACACGGCCTCGACGTCGTCGCTCATCGCGATCGCCGCCGCCCGGGAGGCGGCCGGCCTGGACGCCGCGGCCCGCGGCCTGGCGGGCCGGCCGGAGATCGGCACGCCGGTCGTGTACGCGTCGGAGGAAGCGCACAGCAGCATCGAGAAGGCCTGCATGACGCTGGGCCTGGGCCGGA
>CAZKXK010000233.1:0-3980 GCA_964556585.1 uncultured Anaerolineaceae bacterium | reverse complement strand
ACCAGGAGCGGCCGGGGTCCCGACGGCTGGTTCACCGGCCGGTCGTCTGACCCGGCCGGCCGTCACGCCGCATGCCGCCCCGACGGCCGGCCCCACGGCCGGCCCCATCGCCTCGGCGGGCGCGGCCGCGCCGGCCACGGCGGGGCGGCCGACACCACCACCGGCGACCGGGCCGACCTGGGAGTTCCCGTCCGGGTCCACCCGTCCGGTCGCACCACCGTCGGCCACGCCGGTTGCGGCCGCTCCCGCCGCGCGTCGCGGCCGCAACCCGCTCCCGCTGGTCGTCGGGGCGGGGATCCTGTTCCTGCTGCTCGCCGGCGGCGGCGCGGCAATCCTGCTCGGCGGTGGAGGCGGCAAGGCGACGCCGGCGCCGCCGGGCGCGGGCGCGTCCGCACCCACGTCCTCGACTGCCGGCGCCTCGCTCCCGGGCGCATCCGCGGCCGCGTCCCCTGCGACCGCCGCCAGTCCCGGGCTATCGGCGGCGCCGGCGACGCTCCCGCCCGGCCCCGCGGTCGTCCTCGCGTTGACCGGGGCGTCCGCCTCGTCGTCGCTGGCGAACCACCCGCCGTCGGCCGCCATCGACGGCGACCCGACGACGTCCTGGAAGGCCGGCACGCCGAGCTCGGCTGACCAGTGGCTCGAGGTCACCTTCGCCCCCGCCGCGGTCACCCAGATCCAGCTCTGGAACGGCTGGCAGCGCACCCAGGACATCTACTTCGGCAACGATCGGCCCCGCAACGTGACGATCCGTTTCGACAACGAGATCGCCATCCCGCTCAAGCTGGTGGACGTCGAAGGGTCCCAGCGGGTCGACATCCCGTCGCAGCTCGGGGTCGTGGGCGTGACCCGGCTGCGGATCACGATTGTCGACTGGTATCCCGCCAAGAAGACCGCCGCGACCGGCAGCCCGACCACCCAGGCCCCGATCAGCGAGATCCGCCTGTTCGGGATCCCGGTGACCCCGTGAGCCGGCGCGAGTTCCACGTCTCGGCGGACGCACGCGTCCGCTATCGCCTGAACGAGACGCTGTTCGAGCTGTCCGGCAACGTGGTCCTGGCGAACCTGCGTGCCGTCCGGAGCCTGGCCGCGGAGATGACCGCCCGGCGACGCGCCGACGGGCTCGCCGACGCGGTCGTCAGCCCGGGCGAGCTCAACGCCCTCGGCCTGGTCGACGAGGTGCTGCACGCCGTGGTGGGGATCTATCGCGAGCAGGAGGATCCGGAGGCGATCGACGACGCGCTCGACCACCTCGATGGGCTCCTCGGCACGGACGCGACGGACGCGACTCTCGCCCGGTTCACCGAGCGCTTCCCGCCGCTGGCCGTCCACCGTGGCGAGCTGGCCGCGAGCGCGTACCTCGCGGGCGAGACGGACGGGACGCCCAACCGCGAGATCGCGCTCGAGGAGATGGTCAACTGCTGGCTCGCCAACGCCAACCCGGCCGCCGATCCCTTCCGGGAGCTGTTCGACGACGCCGACCTGGCGGCCGCCACCCGCTACCGGGCCGTGATCGAGGAGCTCGGCCGCTTTTTCGCCGGCCGGACGCCGTTCGGGCCCGACCGCCAGGACCTTGTCTCGATGCTGCGGGCGCCTGCCCTCGCGGAACCGGGCAGCCTGGGCGGGCAGCTTCGCTGGATCCGGGCCCGCTGGGGGGCGTTCCTGGCCGCGGCGCTCGGCGACCGCTTCGCGGCCCTGCTGGACCGGCTCGTGACCGGCATCGACATCGCGGCCGAGGACGAGCGCGCGCTGTGGCTTCGCTTCCATGGCGGCCCCGGCGCGGGCGGCGCCGTCGAGCCTCCCGACTTCGGAGGACTGGACGTGGAACCGGAGCGCTTCTCCGAGGACAAGGCCTGGATGCCCCGCGCCGTCATCATGGCGAAGAGCACGTACGTCTGGCTGGACCAGCTCTCGAAGTGGCACGGGCGTCCGATCCGCCGCCTCGACGAGATCCCGGACGAGGAGCTGGACAGGCTGGCCCGCTGGGGCTTCAGCGGGCTCTGGCTGATCGGGCTCTGGGAGCGGAGTGCCGCCTCCCAGCGGATCAAGCAGCTCCGCGGGAACCCCGACGCCGTCGCGTCCGCCTACTCGCTGCGCGACTACGCGATCGCCGAGGACCTGGGCGGCGAGGCGGCCTACGCGAACCTCCGCGACCGCGCCTGGTCACGCGGCATCCGCCTGGCCTCGGACATGGTCCCCAACCACATGGGCATCGATTCGCGCTGGGTCATGGAGCACCCGGACTGGTTCCTGTCCCGGCCCGACGCGCCATACCCCGCCTACAGCTTCAGTGGCCCCGACCTTTCCGCCGACCCGCGCGTCGGCGTGTACCTGGAGGACCACTACTGGGACGCGACGGACGCCGCCGTCGTGTTCAAGCGCGAGGACCGCTGGACCGGCCAGGTCCGCTTCGTGTACCACGGCAACGACGGGACGAGCATGCCGTGGAACGACACCGCCCAGCTGGACTACCTGCGCCCGGATGTGCGCGAGGCGGTGATCCAGACGATCCTGGCGGTCGCCCGGCGCTTCCCGATCATCCGCTTCGACGCCGCCATGACGCTGGCCAAGAAGCACATCGAGCGGCTCTGGTACCCCGAGCCGGGCCAGGGCGGCGCCATCCCGTCCCGGGCCGAGTCGGCCATGTCGAAGGCCGCCTTCGACGCCGCGATGCCGGTCGAGTTCTGGCGCGAGGTCGTGGACCGCGTGGCCGCGGAGGTCCCCGACACGCTCCTCCTAGCCGAGGCGTTCTGGCTGATGGAGGGATACTTCGTCCGGACGCTGGGCATGCACCGCGTGTACAACAGCGCCTTCATGAACATGCTCCGCGACGAGAAGAACGCGGACTACCGGCTGGTCGTCAGGAACACCCTGGAGTTCGACCCGGAGATCCTGAAGCGCTACGTCAACTTCATGAACAACCCGGACGAGAAGACCGCGGTCGAACAGTTCGGAACCGGCGACAAGTACTTCGGGATCGCGACGATGATGTCCACCATGCCCGGCCTGCCGATGTTCGGCCACGGCCAGGTGGAAGGCTTCGCCGAGAAGTACGGGATGGAGTTTCGGCGCGCCTACTGGGACGAGCACCCGAACGACGCGCTGATGGGACGCCACGAGTGGCAGATCTTCCCGCTCCTCCACCGCCGCCGGCTCTTCGCGGAGGTCCGCGACTTCCGCCTCTATGACGTGATCGACGACGGCGGTCAAGTCAACGAGGACGTCTTCGCGTACTCGAACCGGAGTGGCGACGACCGGGCGCTCGTGATCTACCACAACCGCTTCGGGTCCATGCGCGGCCGCATCCGCCAGAGCGTCGCCTTCGCGGAGAAGGGCCCCGACGGCGAGAAGCACCTGGTCCGCTCGACTCTCGTCGAAGGCTTGGGACTGACCGCCGAGCCGGGAGCGGTGACGATCTTCCGCGATGTCCTGGCCGGCGTGGAGCACGTGCGGGAGATCTCCGACCTGCGCGTCCACGGGTTCCGGGTCGTGCTCGACGCGTACGCCACGCACGTCTACATGGGCTGGCGCGAGATCGGCGGCGAGGCGGCCGCCGAGTACCGGGCGCTGGCCGCCGAGCTCGCCGGCGCGGGCGTCCCGAGCGTCGAGGCGGCCCTCGTGGAACGGCGCCTCCGGCCGCTCCACGACGCGGTTGCGATCGTGGTGAACGAGGGGCAGCTGCGCGACCTGGTCGATGCGGTCGGGGCGACACTCGCCGGGCGGGTCCGGATCGCCGGCGCGGCCACGGGCTCCGGCACCGTCCGGGCAGTCGCGGCAGCGGACGCGCAGGCCGAAGCGCCGGCGGCCGCGGCCGAGACATTCGCTGCCGAGACATCCGCCGTTGAACCGGCGACCACGCCGGCCGCGCAGCCGGCGACGCCCGCCGAGCCTGCCGTGATCCTGCCCGACCTGCGCCAGGTGGCGGCGTCGGCGGCCGCCCGCTGCGCGGACGCGCTGCGGGGCGCCCGCGCGGCGACGGGCAC
>CAZKXK010000232.1:1999-4008 GCA_964556585.1 uncultured Anaerolineaceae bacterium | reverse complement strand
CGGGCGGCGACCTCGTGCTCCGGCTGGTGGACGCGACCGGGGTGGCGTTTCGCGCCCGCGCCACCCGCGCCAGCGACCTCGAGATTGGCCTTGCCCAACGCGGGGACCGGCTGCATCTCGTCGGCATCGTGGGTCAGCGCGCGTCGGCCCGCGGGCAGCTCGACGGATACCGGCTCTGGCTGCGCGATGCGGGCGATGTGAGCCGGCTGCCCGGTGCCGACCCCAGCCCGACGCCGACGGCGCGCCCGCGTCCGGGTGCCTCGGAGCCGCCGGTCGTGACGGTCGCGGCCGCGCTCCGCCTCGGAAGCGGGAGTGTGGCAGTGGAGGGCGTCGTTACCGTCGCGAGCACGCTCCTCGACTCCACGGGTCGCCGCTCGGTGATCCAGGACGCGACCGCCGCCGTCGAGATCCTCGTCCCACGCGACGCATCCGCGCCGCGGCCGGGGGACCGGGTGCGCGTGGCCGGGACGCTGGGACGTGCCTACGGCGCTCCGCGGATCACCGCCGGAACCCTGACCATCCTCGGGCGCGGGGCGGAGCCGGCCCCGGTCGCCCTGGCCGGGCCGCCGTCGACCTCGCTCGAATGGCAGCTCGTTGTGATCGAGGGCGTCGTCAGCGACCAGCGTCGTCTCGGGGACCGCTGGCGCGCCGAGGTCCGGGCGACCGGCGGGTCGGTGCCGGTGGCCGGGCTGGCGGGTTCGAAAATCCCCGCCACAACGCTCGTTGAAGGCAGCCGCGTTCGCATCGTCGGGATCCTGCGACGGCCGAATCCGGCCGCGACAGATGCGCGCTTCGTGATCGTCCCGCGCTCGGCGGCCGACATCCGGGTCCTCGCCCGGGTGACCGCGTCGGCGGGCGCCTCCCCCTCCGGCACGGGCGCGGCCCGGCCGGGCGCATCCGTCAGCTCGACGGCGCCCGGCGGGGGCGCACCGGGCGGGGAAACGACGACCCCCCTGTCGGCCGACGTGGCCGGTCTCGCGCGCCTCGCCGGGCGCGCCGTGCGGGTGGGCGGCCTCGTCGCCATGGTCGACACGGCGGGCCTCGTCCTGGACGACGGCACGGGCCGCGCACGCCTCGACCTCGTCGGGGAGGCGCGGTCGTTGCTGCCGCTGATCGGGCCCGGCGATGCGATCGGTGCGACGGGGCTCGTCCGGGCGGGCACGCCCCCGACGATCCAGGTGACCGACCCGGCCGCGCTCGTGCGTCTCGGCGACCTCGGGGAGGCGCTGCCGATCGCCGGCCGCGACGACCGGGAAGTCGGCGTGGACATCCTCGAGGGCGGTGGCCCGGCGACCATCTCGTCGTTCTCCGCCGCCGCCACGCTGCGGCCGGACCTGCGGGGAGCGACCGGCGGGGCCGCGCTCGTGCCGGTCACGGCCGGTGCGGGCTCGCTCGGCGCGCTCGCCGCCGCCGGCGGGACGCTCGTGATGGTCCGCCGGCGGCGGGATCGGCGCATCGTCCGGGTACGAATCGCCAGGCGTCTCGCCGAGATCGGTGCCCCTGCGGCCCCCGATCTCGCCTGCGCGGCAGCGCTGGCGCGCGGCGCGGCGGAAGCGCCGGGCGACATCGGGACGGGATCGGCCGCCAGCGTGCCGGAATCGCCCCACTTCGTGCGGGAATCGGCTTGACGCTCGGATGCGGCGCGGACTACCGTTGCGCGAGTTCGCGCCGCCCCGGATCTGTGGGGTTCGAGGAACCCAGGACAGATGGCTGCGCCGAACCCGTATCGCTCGTAACGGACGAGCGCCGGGCGAGGGGCCCGACGACGTCCACCGTGACGAAAGGGAGGCTCCCGGAGTGGCCGAGGCGTATTGCGTCAAGTGCAAGGCAAAGCGCGAGATGAAGAACCCGCAGCAGATCACGATGAAGAACGGCAAGCCCGCCGCCCAGGGCACCTGCCCGGTCTGCGGCACGAAGATGTTCCGCATCGGCGGCTGACCGCACCTCGCGCGATCGATCGAGCCCTCGCCGGCGACGGCGGGGGCTCGATCCGTTTTTCGGCCCTGCCG
>CAZKXK010000232.1:0-1899 GCA_964556585.1 uncultured Anaerolineaceae bacterium | reverse complement strand
GTTCGTGCCCCGCGCCGATGCCCCGCGGCGGGCGGGCCGTTCGGACCGCGATGGCGGGACGCACGGCCCGACGGACGTGCATGGGACGCTTGGTAGAATGGGCGCGGTTCCGACCGCATCCACGAGGTCCAGTGTCCCCACGGCCTGCTCCCGCCCCCGGCGTCGGGGGAGCTCTGTCATGCGCCGCCGCTGATCGGCGGGTCCGCGGGAGCGCCCGTTCGCACCCGCGCGTGGCCTCGTCTCCCCTCGGGCAGGCCGCGGTCACTTCCTCGCAGGCCGCGGCCGGCCCGCTCCCATCTCTCCCGGCACACCTCCCGGCCGCGCCTGTCGCGGGCGGGCTCAACCGATCCATCTAGCCGCATAGCGGAGGTTCGAGACATGTCCGTACGCGTGGGCATCAACGGGTTCGGTCGCATCGGCCGCCAGTCCCTCAAGGCGCTCATCGAGCGCGCCCCCGATATCGAGGTCGTCGCCGTCAACGACATCGTGGACGTGCCGATGAACGCCCTCCTGTTCAAGCACGACTCCACGTACGGCGCATACCCGGGGACGGTCGAGCACACCGAGGACGCCATCATCGTGGACGGCCACGAGATCAAGGTCCTCCAGGTCGCTGATCCGTCGCAGCTTCCCTGGAAGGCGCTCGGCGTCGACATCGTCATCGAGTCGACGGGACGCTTCACGGACGCCGACAAGGCCCGCGTGCACCTCGATGCCGGTGCGAAGAAGGTGCTCATCAGCGCTCCGGCCAAGAAGGAGGACGTGACCATCGTCCTCGGCGTGAACGACGCGGCCTACGACCCGGCGAAGCACAACGTGATCAGCAACGCCAGCTGCACCACGAACTGCCTTGCCCCGGCCGCGAAGGTCGTCCACGACGGGTGGACCATCCGGCGCGGCCTCATGAACACGATCCACTCGTACACGAACGACCAGAAGATCCTGGACGTCGCCCACAAGGACCCGCGCCGGGCCCGCGCCGCCGCCCTGAACATCATCCCGACCACGACGGGCGCCGCGAAGGCGCTCGCTCTCGTGATCCCCGACCTCAAGGGCAAGTTCGACGGCTTCAGCCTTCGCGTTCCCACCCCGACCGTCTCGGTCGTGGACTTCACCGCGGAGCTCGAGCGGGAGACCAGCGTCGAGGAGCTCAACGCCGCCTTCCGGGCCGCCGCGGCGGGGCCGATGAAGGGGATTCTCGGCGTCAGCGATGAGCCGCTCGTGAGCACCGACTTCCGCGGCGACACGCGCTCCTCGATCATCGACAGCGCATGCACGATGGTCCTGGGCGGCAACTTCGTGAAGGTCATCGCGTGGTACGACAACGAGTGGGGCTACAGCTGCCGCGTCGCCGACCTCGTGAAGATCATCGCCGAGCGGCTCTGATCGCCGGCGCGATCCGTCTGCTCCGCACCCCCCGCTAGCAGAGGCAGCAGCCTGCCATGGACAAGCGATCGGTTCGTGACCTCGACGCGTCGGGCAAGCGCGTCTTCGTCCGCGTCGACTTCAACGTGCCGCTCAAGGACGGGCAGGTCACCGATGACACCCGGATCCGGGCGGCAATTCCCACCATCAAGTACCTGATGGACCAAGGCGCCAGGGTGATCCTGGCCAGCCACCTGGGCCGGCCCGACGGCAAAGTCCAGGACGGCCTTCGGCTGCGGCCGGTGGCCGAGCGGCTCTCGGCGCTTCTTCGCGTCAACGTCCCCTGCACCGGCGATGCGCTGGGGCAGGGGACGGAGGATGCCGTGCGCCGGCTCAAGCCGGGCGAGGTCCTCCTGCTCGAGAACCTCCGTTTCCACCCGGAGGAGGAGAAGAACGACCCGGAGTTCGCGAAGGCGCTTGCCTCGTACGCCGACGTCTACGTGAACGATGCGTTCGGGACCGCCCATCGGGCCC
>CAZKXK010000231.1:0-4029 GCA_964556585.1 uncultured Anaerolineaceae bacterium | reverse complement strand
CGGAGGAACGACAGGCGGACAGCAGCGGCGATCTCGGGGTCGTCGAGCGCCGCACCTGGCGGCCGTGCCCCGGGTCGTGGAAGGGGTCCGCTCATCCGTGGATCCTCGTGGCCGTGTCGGCGGTCAGCCGCCGGACGGGACGCGCTGGCGACCGGAGACCACTGCGTCGATCTCGATCCGGGACCGCAGGACTCGGCGATCCGGTTCGGTGGATAGGGCCTCACCTGGCCAGGAACCAGCGGACCGCGCACGCACGCCCGGATCGCCGCTCGGGATCCCGCCCGGCTCGTCGAGCTGGAGGTCGAGCTGCTCGACGCCCGCCAGCGCCTCGCGGACCGGCGCGAACGACCGCCGATGGTAGGGCGTCACGCCCAGGATCCGGAGCGCGGCCCGGTGCTCGGCGGTCGCGTAGCCGGCGTTGTGCTCCCATCCGTAGCCCGGATAGCGCGCCGCGAGGCGGGCCATCAGGCGATCGCGGACCACCTTGGCGACCACCGAGGCGCACGCGATGGAGTACACCAGGGCGTCGCCGTCCACGATCGCGTCGTAGGGGCCCACGGCGGCTTCGAACCCGGCAATCGGCAGTCCGTCGACCATGACGTGGTCGTGCCCGCCGAGCCGGGCGATCGCGCGGCGCATCGCGAGGTGCGTCGCGTGGTAGATGTTGAGCCGGTCGATCTCCTCGACGGACGCGGCACCGACGCCCACCGCCAGGGCGCGGCGCCGGATCTCGGGCGCGAGCGCCTCGCGCTGCGCCGCCGAGAGCGTCTTCGAATCGCGGGCTCCGGCGATTCGGCGGCAGTTCGGGCGAAAGATGACCGCCGCGGCAACCACCGGGCCGCAGGTCGGCGCGACGCCCACCTCGTCCACGCCCGCCACGCGCAACGCGCCCGCCCTCCAGAGCAGACGTTCTCGGCGCAGAGTGGGCACGATCGGGGCCATCGCCGGACAGCGTAGTCGAGCCAGAACCGAAGTGCCGGGATCGGAACGGCCCCGCCGGAGCGGGGCCGCGCCTGGAATGGATCAGCCGGGCGATGCCCTTCCGGGCGTCAGCTCGTGCGCCGCTCCCGGAGGGTGGCGGCCTTGCCGACCCGCCGCCGCAGGAAGTAAAGCTTCGCGCGCCGCGCCACGCCGTGCCGGACGACCTCGATCTTCTCGATCCGCGGGCTGTTGACCTTGAACGTCCGCTCGACGCCCACGCCCGAGGCGATCCGTCGCACGGTCAGCGAACGCGTGATCCCACCGCCCGTCAGGCGCAGGATGGTGCCTTCGAAGACCTGGACGCGCTCGCGGTTCCCCTCCACGACCTTGGCGCTGACCTTCACGGTGTCGCCGGGCGCGAGGGCCGGGATGTCGGTTCGAATCTGGTCCTTGACGATCTCGTCGAGTACGTTCACCGGGTCGACCCCTGCTGCACTGGGCGGCCGGGATGGTCCCGCGAGCCGCGTTCTTGGGCACGATGGAGCGGTCGCGGACGGGCGGCCGACGGCGGAGTATAGCATGGGCCGCCTGCGATCATGGCTCGCGGCTCTCGATCATGGCTCGCGGCCCTGGTCCTCCGGGAGCCCGTCTTCCCGGCCATCAGCCGCGCTGGTCGCGCGCTCGTCGATGACCTCGCCGAGAAGGCGCACCTCCTCGGGGCTGAACGTCCGCCCCTCGAGGAGGTCCGGGCGTCGCTCCAGCGTGCGCCGGAGCGACGCCCGCAGGCGCCACCGGCGGACGGCATCATGGTCGCCCGAGACGAGGATCGGCGGAACGCCGCGACCCTCGAAGCTCGCCGGGCGCGTGTACTGGGGATACTCCAGGAGCCCCCGCGTGAACGACTCGTCCAGGAGGGATCCCGGCTCGATCCCCCCCGGCAGGAGCCGCAGGACCGCGTCGCAGACGACGAGCGCGGGCAGCTCTCCCCCCGTCAGGACGTAGTCGCCGATCGAGAGCTCGAGATCCGCCATTTCGCGAATCCGCTCGTCGACGCCCTCGTAGCGCGGGCAGACGAGCACGAGGTGGGAGCGGGTCGCGAGGTCCGCCGCGCGGTCGTGCCGGAACGGCTCGCCGGCCGCGTCGAACAGGATGACCAGGGAATCCGGCCGGCGCAGGGCCGCCAGCGCCCCCGCCACGGGCTCCGGCCGCAGCACCATCCCAGCCCCGCCGCCGTAGGGGGCGTCATCGACGCTCCGGTGGCGGCCCAGGCCCCAGGCCCGCAGGTCGTGGACCCGGATCGAGGCCAGGCCATCCTGCTGGATGCGCCCCGGGATGCTCGCCGCCAGCGGTCCGGCCAGCATCTCCGGGAAGAGGGTGAGGATGTCGATTTCCAGCGGCACGAGATCTGGGCTCAGGCCGGGGCGATCCCGGGACTGGATTCGGAGCCGGCCGCGCTCACCGGCGTGGTCGCCGGTTCCGGCGCGTCGAGCCGCTCGGGCGGCGGGCCGCCGGCTTCCGGGCGCGGCCGCGCGGGTGACTGCTCGCCCTTGCGCGGCCGCGGCGTGCGGGCCGGACGCGGCGGGCGGACCTGGTCGGCGGCGGGCAGGTCGAGGGCCTCGGCGTCGGCCACGATCTCGCCGCGGCGCGGCGCGAGGATCCGGACGAACGGGCGCGCCACCGGGAGGTCGAACGGACCGCGCGGCCCTCCCTCCACGACCAGGATCTCCGCGCCGCCGGAACGGTAGACGTCCCGCACGATCCCGAGGGGCCCGCCCTCCGGGTCGACGACCGGGCAGCCCAGGAGCTCGTGCCAGTAGTAGCTGCCGCGGGGCAGGACCGGGACGACGCCCGCGTCCGCCTCCAGGTAGACCGCCAGGTAGGGCGCAGCCGCGTTGCGCGACGGGATCTCACGGAACCGGATGATCCAGCCCGGCGCCGCGGCCCAGGCCTCGCTGATCGTGAGCGGATCGGGCGCACCTTCCGGGTAGAGGTGCGCCCCGGGCGCGAACCGGGCGACCGGGTCGTCGGTCAGGACCTCCACCCGGAGCCCGCCGTTGACGCCGTGGAAGCCACGGACGAGCGCGACGACGAGGCGCTCGCCGGCGGCGGCCGGCAGGCCGGAGATCAGACGATCTCCAGCTGGAACTGCTCGCCGTCGCGGGCGCCGACGACCTTGAGGAGCGTGCGCAGGGCCTTGGCGACGCTCCCGTTCCGGCCGATCACCTTGCCCATGTCGTCTTCCGCGACGCGGAGCTCGATGATGGTTGCGCCAGCCTCCTGGCTGACCACGACCTCGACCTGGTCCGGGTGATCGACGAGCGACTTGGCGACGAACTCGACGAGCTGCGGGGCGGCCATCGGGGTCCCCTCCTACTTCGCGGCCGGCAGGACGCCGGCGTTGCGCAGGAGCCGCTCGACCGTGTCGGTCGGCAGGGCTCCCTTGGCGAGCCACGACTTCGTCTTCTCCACGTCGACCGCGAACTCGACCGGCTCGGTCCGGGGGTTGTAGTGCCCGAGGATCTCGATCGTGCGGCCGTCACGCGGGCTTCGGCTGTCGGCCACCACGACGCGATACGCCGGCTGCTTCGTTGCGCCGACGCGGGTGAGGCGAATGCGAGCTGCCATGTCCTGGTTCTTCTCCTCCTGCTCGAGGCGGGCCGGCCTGACGGCCGGCTCACACCCGTCCTGTTGGGTTCCTACTTGAAGACGAGCGCGAACCGGGTCGTTCGCGTCCCTGCGGGCGCCTTCTCCACCGCGGCGAAGGCGTCGAACGGCTCGAGGAACGGCTGGACGTCCGTCGCATAGCGCGCCTGGTCCGCCGCCGGGATCAGCGCTTCCAGGCCTGCCCGAATGCCCGTGATGTTGAAGTAGGCGTCCATGATGCCCGCTCCACCGGCGACGTTGATCGCGTTCTGGTACCCCGCCTGCGAGGCGAGGCCGGCGCTCGCCGGGGTGTCGAGGACGGCCTTCACGAAGTCGACCGTCCCGATGGCGAACAGGCTGCCCTGGGCCGACACCGCGAGGGGCGGGGTGACGGCGCCGGTGGCACCCATGCCCGCGAGCGCCGGGAGCGTCACCACCGTGATCGTTCCCGCCGCGGACGGCTCC
>CAZKXK010000230.1:0-4036 GCA_964556585.1 uncultured Anaerolineaceae bacterium | reverse complement strand
ACGAGTTCGTGTTCCGCCACAATCGACGCGGCAACCCGCAGGCGGCGTTCCAGACGTTGCTCGGGCTCGGCACCGGACGCGCGCCGGCTCCGCTCTCCATCGTCCGGGGAGCGAGCGACCTGCCGCAGTTCCCGATCAGGCAGTAACCGAGAGCACGGCCAGAGGGCCAGAGCCCAGGTAACCGGCACCGGACCAAGTGCGTCCGATGAATGCCGGCACCTCCCGGCGGTGCCGGCAAGTCCGAGTTGGTCTCCGTCTCGCCACCGGCTCCGCGGACGACTAACTGCAGGCCCGCTCGCAACCCGCCGGGGTCTTCATCGGGTCAGGGTGCCGTCACCGGGATGGCCTCTCAGGAGCCGCACCGCCAGCATCGACAGCCAACCCCAGCCGACCACGATCGTCCCGCGCTGAACTGCCCCGCCCACCCCGCCCAACTTGGCGTTGCAGAAAGCCCCGCCGAAGATTCCGACGCCGACCACGACGGTGAGCCCGCACAGCGCCGAGTAGGCGGCCCACGCCTCTTGGCCGATCTTGGCGAACCGAACAGCAACCGCCCCGCACGCGCCGGCCAGCGCACCGAAGACCACTATCGAGAAGGCATTGTGAAGCGCCCCCTGCACGTTCGGCGCGACGACGGCTGGCCCGTCGGACGGCCGGGCAGGCGGATCCGTCACGAACACGCCCGCCCCGACGAGGCCCGTCGCGAATGCGGCGACCAGTCGGGGGGACCACCTGGCATCGGGCCAGGCGCGGCGCAGGCCTGCGGCGCGCCTGGCGAGCATCAGGCCGCCGCTGCCGATGAAGTTGGCCCGCTGCACCCACCCGCGGTCACCGAGTGCCAGAGCGGACACCGGCTCGCGCCTGGCGTCGTAGCCCTCGCGCACCGCGCCCTCGACGCTGAACACAGCGACGAACAACGGTCCGGCCGCTGCGCCGCAGGACAGCAGCAGGTTGGTCAGGTTCAGCCTGTCTGCCATGCCCCCATCATCTGCCACATGTGCTGGCCTGCAAACCCTCAGCCTGGGCAGCCCACCCTACATCTTGTGGGCTGCTGAAGCAAGGGATAAGCATCAGCCGGCTAGGGGATGACCTGGATCTCCACTCCCAGCGCTTCGTAGACGGGCCGTGCCCGCGCATCCCCGGATACGAGCGGCCGCCGGTGCTGGCGCGCGGCCGCGCCGACGAGCGCGTCGTACACGGCACCGCCAGTGACGCCCAGCCGGGCAAGCTCTCCACCAAGGTTGACCGACTGTGCCTCGCCAAGGAACACGGACGCGGGGAAGTCATGGGCGAGCAGGCGGATGACTTCGGCGGGCGAACGACGAAGTCCGGCAGGGAGCCGCGTCAGGACCGAGTACGTCTCGAACCAGGCGTGGCCCGCCAGGCCCAGGCGGCGACCACGGACTGCCTCGAGCGTGGCAGCGTGGTGCTCGTGATCCTCGAGGACAAGCGCGATCGCGGCGCTCGTATCGAGCAGCACGCTCAGCGGCTCCTCAGCGCGCGTGTCGGTCGGCATCGATCAGCTCTCGCACGGCAGCGGCGGTGATGGACGTCCCCGCTGCCGGGATGAACAGGAGACCGCCATCCTCTCGAAGACCGCCGCCGGACACAGGCTCGATTCGGACCGCAGCCCCATCGAGCTCGAGATCCACCTCGCCACCGCCGGCAAGGCCGATTCGATCCCTGAGCACGCGAGGGATGACCAATCGCCCCGCCTTGTCAATGGTGGTCCGCATGCCATTAACACTACCACGGTCATGGGTGCGCGCCATGCCCGTGGCAAGGCTGCCCACCGGCCGCTGCTTGACAAGGCGCGCCATCGCGATATAACGTGATGGAGCGCAACAATGCGCTCGCACAAGAGGTTGTTCCCATGTCGGATCCATTCGGCGGCCCTGGCCGTCATGATCCATTCGGCGGCCCCGGCCGTCACCGCCATGACCGCACCCGCGGTCCGGAGTCCAGCGGGCCGTGGTTCTCCCGCCAGCTCGTCGACCATCTGCGCGGAGGAGGTCCGGCGCTCAGGCGGGGCGGGATTCGCCCCCTCATCCTCGGCGCGCTCGCCCAGAAGCCGATGCACGGATACGAGGTCATCCAGGCGCTCGAGACAGAGAGCGGAGGCCGCTGGCGGCCGAGCGCAGGCTCGGTCTACCCGTCACTGCAGCAACTCTCGGACGAGGGGCTGGTGACGAGCGAGGAGATCGAGGGTCGCCGGACCTACACGCTCACGGACGCGGGTCGGGCCGCCGTCGCGGCTGCCCCCGCCGGTCGGTCGCCCTGGTCGCGTGGCGTGGACCGGGACTCGCCGGACATCCGCTCGCTCGCCGTGCAGCTCGTCGGTGCCGGGATGCAGGTCCAGCGCATGGGCTCGCCGGCTGCCCAAGCCGAAGCGCGCAGGATCCTCGCCGACGCTCGCCGCCGCATCTACCGGCTGCTGGCGGAGGACGAGGAGACGAGTGACTCCTCGAGTCACCCTGACGCGAGCCCCGAGGGATCCGACGGGACGGAGGCGACCCGGGGCTAGCGTTTCACGGGGCTCGGAAAGGCGGACTCGCATGACGGACGAGCGGGTGCACGACGCACTCGAACAAGCACTCCCCCTGGGGTGGGCGCTCGACGGCGCGACGCCGATCGCCGGCAGCCACTGGCAGGTCGAGCTGGTCGAGATACGGGATGACCGCGACGTTCGCTTGAGCGTCAGTGCGGCGTCGATTGCGGCGGCCATCGAGACAGCTCGAACGTGCGGATCTTTGAGCGCGCTCGTCGACGCGCTCCCGGGCCAGGCCAGCGTCGAGATCTACGTGGGGACTCGGACGCCGGACTGAGGGAACCCGCTGGGCGGGAGCGCGGCCCGGGAACGACCCCCTACTTGTGCGCCCGGATCGCGGTGACGCCGCGCATGGTGCCGACCAGCACGAGGCCGTCCCAGGGCGTCGGCGAGGCGAAGTGGGGCACCGGGCCGACCGCGATGCGCGCCAGCACGGCTCCGGTCGAGGGCGAGAGCGCCTGCAGCTCCCCGCTCCCGAGCGCGAGGCTCCAGACGGCGCCCCCGCCGATCACGGGTGGCCCGTTGGCCCCCGAGCGCGCCTGCCATCCGAGCTGGATCGAGCCGCTCGACCCGATCCGGATCATGCGAAGCCCATCCGCGCACGGCAGGTAGACCATGGGACCGCTCTGGGCGGCGCCCCCGAAGGCGGCACAGACCACGCGGGACGATACCTGGCCGCCCACGCCCCCGAGGGAACCAGCGCGCAGGACGTAGCCGATGCCGCTCTTGCCCGCGATGAAGACCCAGCCGCCCGGCACGAGCACGGGGCTCAGCGAGCCGAGGTCGGCGTCGCTCGCGTTGTCCTGCGCCCACCGGGATGGAGCGAAGCGCGAGCGGAGCTGGAGCGTCGGCGAGAGCTCGAGGACGGAGTCGCTGCCGTCGTAGCTCGTCGTCGAGCTGCCGTTGCCGACCGAGACGTACAGGTTCCCGTGGGCGTCGAGGACCGGGCCGCCGGTTGCCCAGACGGCACCTTCGCGCGCAACGGGCAGCCGATAGGCGATCGTCGCCCCGTGCCCGCTCACCGGGACCCCGACGACCTTGCCGCGGTACGCCCCGCAGTCGCCGGCAAGGCCGCCGAAGCCCACGTACACGTAGCCGTTGCCGAGCGCCAGGGCCGCCCGCTGCTGGTGGGCGAGCGGGCTGTCGCCGGGGAGATCGACGCTGCGTGACCAGCGCACCGCGCCCGTCGACGCAGCGAGGGCGAAGAGTACGTGATGCGGTCCCGAGACCTCCGCGACCACGAAAAGCGACCCGCTTGCCCGATCGTAGACCGGGGTGCTCGTGATCCCGAGCGGGTCGATGTTGCCGCACGGGAGCGACGCGAGGGGGACCGGCGACCCGAGATGGCGTCGCCAGGTGACGCGCCCGTTCGCCGGGTCGAGGGCATACACGCTGTCGTTCTCGGTCGCCACGATAACCCGGCCGCCCACCCCGAGCGGCTCGCCGTAGACCGCTCCATCCAGGGTCGCTGCCCATGCCGTCACGAGG
>CAZKXK010000229.1:0-4042 GCA_964556585.1 uncultured Anaerolineaceae bacterium | reverse complement strand
CGGCGCGCTCCAGGTGGCCAGGGACGGCGTCACGCTGCTGGCCCTGCGGACCGGTGCACCGATCCTGCCGATCGGGGTGATCGACACGGACGTGTTCTGGCCGCGCGACCGGAAGATCTGGCGGCTGGGCGGGCGGATCCGGATGCAGGTCGGGGAGCCGTTCGTCCTGGAGCGCGGGGTGGATGCGGAGGGTCGCAAGGAGGCCCTGCAGGAGGTCACGACGCGCTTGATGCTCCACATCGCGGCCTTGCTCCCGCCTCGCCAGCAGGGTGTCTACGGCCCGCTCCTCGCCGCGGGAGGCGACCCGCCGGGGTTTTGACAGCCTGCATGCGATAATCCGGCCATGGGCACGGTGCAGGACGTACGGATCGCGAAGCGGACCGGCTTCTGCTACGGCGTTCGCGAAGCCGTCGACAAGGCGAAGGAGTCCGCCGACGCGGGGAAGCGGACCCAGACCCTGGGCCAGGTCGTCCACAACGAGGGCGTGATCGCCGATCTCGGTGCGCGGGGCGTGGTGAGCATCGCGGAGATCTCCGAGGCCGCTCCCGCGTCCACCGTCGTGATCCGGGCCCACGGCGTGACCCCCGCCGTCCGGTGGGCCGCGGCGGAGCGCGGGCTGGAGGTGATCGACGGCACCTGCTCCTGGGTGATCGGCGAGCAGAAGCAGCTCCAGGGGCTGGTGGAGGAGGGCTACACGATCGTCCTGCTCGGCACGCCGAACCATCCCGAGGTCGTCGGCCTGCTGGGCTTCGCGCCCGGTGCGATCGTCGTGGATGACGAAGCCGACTGGGACCGGATCCCGCGCCGGAAGCGGATGGCCCTCATCACGCAGTCCACGCAGCCCCCCTGGAAGTTCGAGCGCCTGGCGGCCTTCATGGTGGGCCGCGCCCACGAGCTCAAGATCGTGAACAGCGTCTGCCCGGTCACCATCCGGCGCCAGGAGGACACAGTGGAGCTGGCCCGGGCCGTGGACTTCATCGTGGTCGTGGGCGGGCGCCAGTCGGCGAACACGAAGGAGCTCACCCGCCTGTGCTAGATCGTCGGGACGCCGGCGATCCAGGTTGAGCGCGCGGACGACCTGGCCGACGGGTCCGTCTTCGACGCCGTACGCGTGGTGGGCGTGACGGGCGGCACCTCCACGCCCATCGAGGACCTGCAGGCGGTCGCCGAACGAATCCTCCTGATGGCGGGCACGGGCGAGGCAGCCGCGCGGGCCCACGAGCTCGCCGTCGCGGCGCTGGGGGCAGCCGTCACGCCGGCCGGGCGGACCAGCTCGCTGCCCGTCGCCGGGCCGGTCGCGTCCTCGTCCGCGCCGCGCGCCGGCCGGGCCGCTGCGGCCGTTCCTCGGTCGACCCGCCGGGCCGCCGTGTCCGCATCCGCCGCCGCTCGCTGAGCGACGGGTGGCCTCGCTTCCGGTCGTCGCGCTCGTCGGACGGCCCAACGTCGGCAAGAGCACGCTCTTCAACCGGATCGTGGGCGACCCGCGGGCCGCGATCGTGGAGGATCGCGCCCGGACCACTCGTGACCGGCTGTACGCCGAGGCCGACTGGAACGGGCGCTCGTTCCTCGTCGTGGATACCGGCGGGCTCGAGACGGCTCCAGGGGACGCGATCGAGGCGAAGGTCCAGGAGCAGGCACGCCTGGCGATCGGCGAGGCCGACGTGATCGTGTTCCTGCTCGACGCCACGACCGGGATCACGCCGGCGGACACGGAGGCGGCCGAGATGCTCCGGCGGGCGAGCGCGCCCGTGCTCCTCGCGCCAAACAAGGCCGACAACGCGAAGCGCGAGCTCGACGCGGTGGAGTTCTGGGCGCTTGGCTGGCCCGAGTCGTGGCCGATCTCCGCCGCGCACGGCCGGGGCGTCGCCGACCTCCTGGACGCGATCGTGGAGGCGCTGCCGCCCGAGACACCCGAGGAACGCACCCGGAAGGTGCGCGAGGCCCGCCAGGACATGGCCGTGGCCCACGTCGCCGACGCGCTGGCGGAAGGCATCCCGCCGTTCGACGAAGCCGGCGCGGACGCGGACCTCGCCGACGACGAGTTCGACCCCGCCCACGTTCCGGGCCCGGTCACGATCGCGCTGGTCGGCCGGCCCAACGTCGGGAAGTCCAGCCTGCTCAACGCGCTCCTCGGCGAGGAGCGGATGATCGTGAGCGAGATCCCGGGGACGACCCGCGACGCGATCGACACGCGGATGAGCTTCGGGCAGGGCGAGATCGTGCTCGTGGACACCGCGGGCATCCGCCGGCGGGGCAAGGTCGCGTCCGGCCCCAGCGCGGACCGCTACTCGACCCTTCGCGCGCTCAAGGCGGTCGATCGAGCCGACGTCGTCGTGCTCGTCATCGACGCGGTGGACGGGCTGACGGCGCAGGATGCCCACGTCGCCGGCTACGCGGTGGACGCGGGCAAGGGCCTGATCCTCGCGATCAACAAGTGGGACCTGGTCCAGGACAAGACGGACCGCACCTTCGACCAGTACGTGACCTGGATCCAGCGGGACGCGCCGTTCCTGGACTTCGCGCCGGCCGTGTCCATCAGCGCGAAGACCGGGCAGCGCGTGGATCGCGTGCTCGAGCTGGCCGTGGACGTGTGGGGCGAGCGTCGCAAGCGGATCGGAACCGGCGAGCTGAACCGGCTCCTGACCGAGGCCGTGGCGCGCCAGGCGCCCCCGCCCGTCAAGAACCGCCGGGCACGCCTCTACTACGCGACGCAGGCCGGGATCGAGCCGCCGACATTCATCTTCTTCGCCAACGACGCGGAGCTGATCCACTTCTCGTACCGGCGCTACCTCGAGAACCGGATCCGCGACGTGCTGGGCTTCCACGGCGCGCCGATCAAGCTCGTCTTCCGGAACCGGGGCGCCGAGCGGCCGCGGCGCGCGCGGCCGGCCGCCAAGGCACGCGCGGCGGTGGCCTCGGCCCGCCAGGCGGCCGGCTCGCCGCCGAAGGCACGCGCCACAGCACGCCCGGGGAAGCGTCGCCCGGGCTGAGGCCGTGACATGTCCGGCGGCCGCGTGTCACGCCCCCCGGCCGCGTGTCACGCCGTCGCCGCCCGGGTGTCTGCTATCCTTCGAGCCGTCGGGGCGTGGCGCAGCTTGGTAGCGCACCTGAATGGGGTTCAGGAGGTCGAGCGTTCGAATCGCTCCGCCCCGACCATCGCCTGAACACGAGATCGGCCCTCGGTACGCCGCCGGGGGCCTTTCGATTCTGGCCCCGGCGCCACGGGGTGTACACTGACGAGGTTCGGCGCGATCGTCGATCAACTGCATACACCTCCTACGCGGCCGTTCCGGGTGTCACTACACCACAGGAGCGGCCGTTGTGATTGGAGGGCCTGACAGATGACGACGCTACGCAAGCGGAGCACCCGCGAGGGCCGGTCGATACCTGAGGAGATGCCGGCCGAGCTGGCAGCATCGGGCGACGCACACGACGTGACCGCGATGCTCGCCGGCACGCCGCGCGCGCTTCACGCCATCATCGAGGAGATCGCCACGCAGCACGCGCCCGGCGGCGGGTTCGTGGCCGAGTGGGCATTCTGGGCCGGCGATGCGGCGTGACGCGAGCCACGGCACTGACCTTCGGGCGCGAGTGATGGACCTTCGGGCGCAAGTGAGGGAGGCGCCCTCGAACCTCGTTGTCGACTCTGAAGCGGCCGCCTGACTCGACCGACCGGGCAGTCGAAGACGAGGCGTCACCGTCGTATCCTCCTGCGGTGTCGTGGTCAACACTCGGTCGCCGAGCCAGGGCATGGCGCCTGGTCCACGCTTCGTGGTCGGTTGCGCAGCTGGCGTCCCTGGGCTACATCGGGGCGTGTGCCGTGACCCGGCGCAGGAGCCCGGCCCTGTGGGCCAGCGTCGGCTTCCTCCTGGTCGAGGGCGGGGCGCTCGTGGTGGGACGCGGGAATTGCCCCGTCGGGAGGCTCCAGGAGAGCTGGGGCGACCCAGTCCCGTTCTTCGAGCTCCTGCTGCCGCCCCGCGCCGCGAAGGCGGCCGTCCCCGTCCTGGCCGCCGTCAGCCTGGTGGCGGTGGGCGCTGTCGTG
>CAZKXK010000228.1:0-4089 GCA_964556585.1 uncultured Anaerolineaceae bacterium | reverse complement strand
CGGGCCAGGCTCGTCATGTCGACATGCCTGCGGTCGAGCTCCTTGCGTGTCACGCGCGCGAAGGCGAGCAGGTCGTCGATGAGCGCCCCCATCTGCTTCACGTTGCGCAGGACGATCCCGAGGATGCGCCGGCCTTCCGCGTCGAGCGGGGCAGCATACTCGTTGAGGAGGATCTGGCTGAAGGCGTCGATCGAGCGCAGCGGCGCCCGCAGGTCGTGGCTGACCGAGTAGCTGAACGCTTCGAGCTCGCGGTTGGCCGCCTCGAGGGCAATTGTGCGCTGAGTCACGCGCCCGTCGAGCTCCGCGTTGAGCTCGCGCAGCTCCTGCTCGCCGCGCTTCGAGTCGTCGATGTCCGTGTTGCTTCCGAACCACTTGACGAGCTGGCCGTCGTTGTCGCGAAACGGGATCGCCCGCGTTCTGAACCAGCGGAACACGCCATCCGCCCGACGGATGCGAAACTCGATGTCGAAGCTTTCGCCCCGCGCGGCGACTGCGGCCCACTCCGCGATCACGCGGTCGCGGTCGTCCGGGTGCAGCTGCTCCAGCCAGCCATAGCCGAGCTGCTCCGATTCCGGGACGCCCGTGTAGGCGACCCATCGCGGGCTCAGGTAGTCGCACGGTCCATCCGCCCGACAGGTCCACACCAGGTGCGGCAGCGAGTCGGCGAGCGTGCGGTACCAGCCTTCGCTCTGGAGCAGGGCCATGTCGGCACGCCTGTGCTCGGTGATGTCGAGGGCCGAGGCATAGAGCTGCCCGGTCTCGGGGTCGCGCGTGCCGTTCCACTCGAGCCAGCGGTACGTGCCGTCCCGCGCCCGGCCCCGGTTGACGAGGCCGTTGACCCGTCCCACGTGGTTCACGGCCGCGAGAAAGGCCGCCCCGTCCGACGCGAGGTCGTCCGGGTGGATGAACTCGGCGAGCATGTGCCCGAGAAGCTCGTCCGGCCCGTACCCGAGAGTCCGGGTCCAGCTCGGCGAGACCAGGGTCAGGCGGCCCGCCGGGTCCGTGATGGCGATCAGGTTCTCCGACGTCTCGAGCAGACGGTCGCGCTCGCGCCGGGCCGCCACGCGGGCGTGGTCGAGGCGCTCGACCCCCGCGGCGATCCAGATCCCGACGCCGACGAGCACGAGGATGTCGAGGCAGACCATCGCGGCCACGGCGACCCGCTCGTCGAGGATGCCCGCCTGGACCAGGCCGATCTTGAGCCAGCCGGCGACAGGCAGGACCAGCACGATCGTCGGCACGAGGCGACGGGTGAGCTGACCGGCGAGACTGGGATCGCGGAGCATGCGCATGAGCCCGTGCTCCGGATCGGCGGCGACGAGGCCACCGGCGAGGACGGCGAGGCCGAGGGCGGTGGGGAAGGAGATCTGCGTCACCGAGCCGATCGAGGTGAGATCGTTCGCGCCGTACAGGTAGCCGAGGATCCCGAGGCCGCCGACCAGGCCGGCGAGGCCGGCGAAGAACGCGCTCGGATGCCAGCCCCGCCACGAGCGCCCGATGGCGAGCAGCGCCAGGCCCGTCGCCTCGAATCCGATCACCGCCCCGAGAGCCATGCGCCCGGCATACGGGGCGCCCGGCTGGGCCACGTCCGACACGACGAGCCGGTCGATGCCGAAGTCGGCCCCGGTCGCGAACTCGAGGGCGGTGGCCGCCGCGATCCCGACGACGACGATCGCAAGCGCGTCCTCGACGCGGGTCCGGCGGCCCGAGCCCCGAAGCGCGAGCGCCGTTCCGGAGAGCACGAGGAGGAGCGCCGCGTTCGCCTTCATGGGCAGCGCGCCCGGCAGGAAGCTCCGGAGCAGCTCGAGGCCCGCTGCCCACCCGACGAGGACCACGACGCCGACCGTGCACGCGAGCAGGCCCGCGAGCAGCGCCAATCGCTCGTCTGCCCGAACGATGGCGGACCGGGCCACGTTGGGTTCTGCGCGCACCAGGCGCGATCCGCCGGCCGGAATCGACCGCTGACCGAGAGGGGTCAAGGTCGCCGCGGCGCTCGCAGGCGCCGCGGCAGGAGGCTCCCGCCCGCGACGCTCGCTCACACGCCCTCCCTGGAAGAGCCGCTCGGCCGTGACGCCAGGGTTTGGCAACGTCGCGCCGCGCGGAATCGGCCACGGCCACCATGCGCCAGCTCGCCGTCCGTGTCGTGACGAAACGTAACGACAGGCGACGCGCGAGCGCGGAGACTTCCGCCGACGACGGTCTGGGTCGCGTGTTTGGTATGGCCAGGGAGCGAAACGGCCCGTCGGGCCAGGCCTCGAGGTCTCGATCGGCGTTCCGGAGGGCGTGCCGTGGAGGGCAGGAAATCGGGGGTCGCTGAGGCGCGCTGGATCGAATGCGCCGAAAGTGACCTGGCGGTCGACGCAGAACGGTCCACGACGTCCGCCGATCAGGACGCCTCCGACGCCGACCAGACCGCGTCGGACGCCGACCAGACAGCCGCGGAGCGAGACGAGGCCGACGCGATCAGCGATCAGATCGTGGCCGACCTCGATCAGGCCCGGGCGGATCTCGGCCTGCCACCCGATAGCCTGGAAGACGAGCGGGGGCGCGACGCCTCACGCCGAGCGCGCGAGATGACGAGGGTGAGTCGCCTGGCCACCCACGGCACCCGCGTCGCGACCGCACGCTCCCGGCTCGGGGCGGCATCCGGCCGGGACGACACAGCGGCCGCACGTGACGCAACAGCGCGGCGCCGTGACCTCCGCGCGCAGGCGATCGAGCAGGCCATCGCGACATCCGACGCACCGCTGGCGGAGAAGCTCGAGCGGCTCCGCGTCCAGGCCGCCGGCGACCGGGCCCGGGCGGCGGCCGACCGCGCGCGGGCCGCCCAGGATCGAGTCGCGGCGGCGCGCGAGCGCGCCGCGCTCGAATCGGCACTCCACAGCGCCTACGTCGACGAGCTGACCGGGGCCCTCCGCCGCAAGCTCGGCATGCTCGCGCTCGACCACGAGGTTGCCCGCGCCCGGCGCGGCGACGGACGCCTCGTCTGCGCGTTCGTCGACGTCGACGACCTCAAACGCATCAACGACGGAGACGGCCACACGGCGGGCGACCGCGTGCTCCGGGTGCTCGTCTCGATCATGCGGACGAACCTGCGCTCGTTCGACCCGATCGTGCGGTACGGAGGCGACGAGTTCGTCTGCGGGCTCGGTGCCGCTGATGTCACCGATGTCGAGCGACGGTTCGAGCTCATCGACCGCTCGCTCCAGGCGGCAGTTGGTGCCGGGATCAGCGTGGGCCTTGCCACGCTCTCCGCCGGCGAGACGCTCGACGAGGTTATGGCCCGCGCCGACGCCGCCCTGCTCGATGCCAAGCGGATGCGCCGCACGTAGAAGGCGCCGCCGCGCCGCGAGGACTACGCGCTCGGCGCGGTCGGCTCACCGGCGACGGTCGGCTCACCGGCGAGACAGACGCGGTTCCGCCCGGCGGCCTTGGCCCGATACAGGGCCGCGTCGGCGGCGGCAAGGAGATCGTCCCCGGTCTGGCCGTCCGTCCAGCGGCTGACCCCGAAGCTGAGGGTGACCCCGAGGTCCCCGGCGCGTGTCGGCATCGCGTGGTCCGCGACCGCGGCCCGCATCCGCTCGAAGATCCTGCCGACGTCGGCATCCCCGACGTGCCCGGCCAGGACGACGAACTCGTCCCCGCCGTGGCGGGCCAGGACGTCGTGCCCGCGCAGCGACTCCGAGAGCACGTGCACGAGCTCGACGAGCACCTCGTCCCCTGCCTGGTGTCCGTGGACGTCGTTGACCGCCTTGAATTCGTCCAGATCGCAGATCCCCAGGGCCAGCCCGCCGTGATACCGACGCTCCTCGGAGAGCGCGCGGGAAAGCACCTCGGCGAAGGCCCGGCGGTTCAGGGCGCCGGTCAGGGGATCGTGGCTCGCCTCGTGGGCGAGCGCGTCGCGCGCCTCGAGCAATCGAACCTGCAGGTCGATGATGCGCCGGCCCACCTCGACCCGGGCACGGAGCTCGCCGGAGTCGAACGGCTTGGCCAGGTAGTCGTCGGCGCCAGCCTCGAGTCCCGCGATGATGTCGGCCTTCTCGCCCTTCGAGGTAAGGAGGATCAGGTACGGCGGCTGGTCTGAGGCCA
>CAZKXK010000227.1:0-4121 GCA_964556585.1 uncultured Anaerolineaceae bacterium | reverse complement strand
TTCTATCCGATCGTGGATGGATGGCGCGACACCGTGACAGCGCGTGGCACGCGCCTGGAGCCCCTGTCGGTGTCGATCAGCGTGAAGAACGCGAACGGCAGCATCGTCCGAACGTTCACGGCACGGACCGCCTCCGGACACTACACGTGGGCATGGAACGGGCGCACATCGAGTGGATCCGTCCTGCCGGCGGGCGTCTACACGATCACCCAGAGGCTCGCGGACCCGTACGGGAGCCATCCGAGCGCTGTCAAGGTCGCGAAGGTCACCCTGTCGCTGCGAAAGCTCACCTGGTCGACCGTGACCGTGACGGCGCGGCCCGGCCCGAGATGCTTCCAGTTCACCTCGGGCGACGGTGTCGGGGCATACTCCTGCGGCTCGAGCGGCGCCCTCGGTCTCACCGGCGGCGCCGGTCACTGGCCGGGCGTGGGATACCAGTTCCAGCTTCCGTCAGCGGACGCGTACCGGTCGATCCGCGTCGAGGTGATCGGGGCGTTCTCGGGCGGCCGGCCGACAGTTGGCTTCCACGTCTGGTCGCTCGGATCGACGTGGGGCCAGCTCTACCGGCCGGGCTGGGGGCGCACGACGATCTCACCAACGGCGAGGGCCTGGTCGGGCGTGACATTCACGAACCCGGGCGCCTACATCTCGGGACGCTCGGTGCGCGTCTACGTGGACGGTGGCGGTCGCCTCGGCGGAGCGTTCAGGTTGTCGATCACGGGCATCCGGCTCGTCGTATCGGTCGGAACGTTGCAGTAGCCCTGGCGCGTCGGAACTCGTTCAGGCCATCGGGGAGGCCGGCCGCAGACGGAAGGCGGGCCCCGCGCCCAGCCGCTCGGCCGGGGTGCCGTACTTCAGGATCAGCTCGGTGATCGCTCGTGCCCTCGCGGCGCCGTCCAGCTCCTCCGCGATGCAGGCTGTCCGGCGCGTCCCGACCGTGGCGACGCACCGTGGCTCCGCGCGCAGGTTCGCCGCCCAGTTGGCGCCCGGATCGCCGGCCGCGACGAGCAGCGAGCCGTCCGGCTCCTCCACGAACCCGACGGCCGCGACGGCCGGGCGCCCGCTCTTCCGGCCCCGGGCCTCGATCGCGACGGCCTTCTCCCAGCCCACGAGCTGTTCGAGGTAGGGGTCCCGGGACACGGGGCGCTCCGCCCTTATCGGCCGCGGAGCTGCCAGGACTTGCCTTCCGTGGCGACCGACGGCGCGTAGACGATCTCGACCCCCTGCATCTCGCGCACGGTCCGCGCGCCGAGCGCGGCCATCGACTGGCGCAACGCGCCGACCAGGTTCTGCGTGCCGTCCGTGACATCCGAGGGGCCGAAGAGAATCCGCTCCATCGACCCCACCGTCCCGACCCTGATCCGGGTGCCGCGCGGAAGCACAGGCGACGGGGCGGCCATCCCCCAGTTCGTGCCGCGGCCGGGCGCTTCGTCGGCGCGCGCCAGCGGGGTGCCGAGCATGACGGCGTCGGCGCCGGCCGCGATCGCCTTGGCGATGTCGCCACCCCGCTTCATCCCGCCGTCCGCCACCACCGGGACCCGGCGCCCGGTCTCGGCGAAGAAGACGTCCCGCGCGGCCGCCACGTCGCTCACCGCGGTCACCTGCGGGACGCCGATCCCCAGCACCTCGCGCGTCGTGCAGGCTGCACCCGGTCCGACGCCCACGAAGATCGCCGCCGCGCCCTGCTCCATGAGCGCGAAGGCGGCGTCCGCGTTCGTCGTGTTCCCGACGGCCACGGGGATCGGCATGAAGCGGATGAACTCGGCCAGGCTGAGCGGCTCGTATGCGGTGGCAAGGTGGCGCGCCGACGAGACCTGCGACTGGACCAGGAACAGGTCCGCCCCGTGCTCCGCGCAGACCAGCCCGAATCGGCGCGCGGCGCCCGGAGTGGCCGCGACGGCGGCCTTCGATCCGGCGGCGTGGATCTCCGCGATCCGGCGCGCGATCAGCTCGTCGCGGATCGGAGCGGCATACGCCTCGGAGAGCACGGCCTGGATCTCCGTGTCTCCGGCGGTCGCGATCCGCTCGAGGACCGGCACGGGATCCTCGTAGCGCGCCTGGACGCCCTCGAGGTTCAGGAAGGCGAGCCCGCCGAGCCCGGCGAGCACGCCGGCGCTCCGCGCGTCGACCACGGCATCCATCGCGGCGGCCAGCACCGGGATGGCGAGCTCGATCCCGCAGAACTCCTGGGCGACGACGACATCGTCGGGCTCGACCGTCTCTGTCCCCGGCGCGAGCGAGACGTCGTCGAAGCCATAGGTCGGCCGGATCGAGTCGACCTTCGAGCGGAACGCGCGGCGGGCGGCAGGGGCGGTCGTGAGGTTCTGGTCGAGCAACTCCGGCCTCCTGGAATGCCGCGCGTCGGGCGGGTTGCGCGGAATTCTACCCCGCGGACAGGAACGGACCGACGAGAGATGGACCGACGAGACACGTCTCGATGCCACCTGAATCCGTCGCTAAGCTCGCGGTGAACCCTTCCAGGTAGCCTCCGGGCCATGAACAGCTCGCGGATCGGGCGGGGCATGCGGGCGATCCGCATCCGGACGAATCTGACCCAGCAGGCGGTCGCAACGCGGGCGGCCGTGCCACGCGGAGTCGTCGCCAGCCTCGAACGCGGCGACATCGGGCGCGTGCGAGTGGACCAGCTCCTGGCCGTCGCCACCGCGTTGCGCGCGGACGTTGATCTCCTCCTCCGGTGGAACGGCACGGACCTGGACCGCCTCCTGAACGCCGGACACTCGGCGATGCACGAGCTCGTCGTCGGCATCCTCGCCACGGCGGGATGGGCAGTTGTGCCGGAACGGTCCTTCTCGATCTGGGGCGAGCGAGGGGTGATCGATCTCCTGGCCTGGCATGCGGCGACTCGGTCACTGCTCGTCGTCGAGCTGAAGACCGAGATCGTCGACGTGCAGCGGTTGATCGGCACCGTTGATCGCTACCGGCGGCTCGCCCCGGAGGTCGCTCGCGAGCTCGGATGGGTGCCCGTCACCGTGAGCACCTGGGTTGCCGTCGCCGAGTGCCCGACGAACCGCCGCCGGCTTGCCGAGCATGTCCGCGTCCTTCGCGCTGCCTGTCCGTCCGACGGCCGCTCGATCCGCGGCTGGCTGCGGAGTCCAGCCGGCTCGCTCCACGCGCTGTCGTTCCTATCAGATGCTCGTGTTACGAACCGTATGGCAGCTCGGTCGTCGCGGCACCGCGTGCGGGCAGCAGGCCGGGCCGTCGCGAGGCCCGCGGCGGCGAGAGAATCCAATCATCTGGCTGATGAGGCGAGCACCTGATCGTGATTGCGCGTCATGGGAGGGCACGGCACCGGTCGGGGCGCTCGCCGAGCTGGCGTACGGCTCGCCACGCATCCAAATGAGAGGATGCGGGCCGCGTCCCTCCGTCAACGCCCGCGAGGCGGCCGCGCGATCCTGTGCCCCTCCAGCGTCAGCTCGAACCAGCGCACCGTGTCCGGGTCCATCAGTGTCGCGAGGATCCGCCGGATCGTTGCTGCGTACGAGGGCCAGACGACCAGGCCGAGCGCCTCCTCCGCCGTCACCCACCGCGCGTCGTCATGCTCGTGGGAGAGCCGCGCGACCGCGTCGGCCCGGACCCGGACCGCGAACGTGGCGCCGGTCACGATGCCGTCCGAGCCCTCGTCGTAGAACTGGGTGGCCTGGTCCAGGTCGTAGAACGCCTCGACCTCCGCCGAGCCGAAGCCCACCTCCTCGAAGACTTCCCGGCGCGCCGCCATCGGCACGCGCTCGCCCGGCTCGATCCCGCCGGTGACGCATTGCCAGAGCCCCGGGAAGATCCGGCTGGGCGAGCGTCGAATCAGCAGCAGCTCAACCTGGTCGGCCGCGAGGACGCGGAAGATCCAGCACTCGACGAGGTCGGGGCGGAACGGGCTCACGCGACCGGCGGGGTCCGGGTCCCGACCACGGCCGGGTCCGCTGCCATCTGCCGGGGTCGATCAGGGCGGCCGCCAGGGCGGGGCATGCCGCGCTCAGATCCGCTCGAAGCGTTCCACGGGCATGACGAAGACCGTGGCGCCGCCCACCTCGACCTCCAGCGGGTAGGGCAGGAAGAACTCGCCCGGCTCCATGATCGGCGGCATCGGGTTCACGAGCTGGGTGCGA
>CAZKXK010000226.1:0-4162 GCA_964556585.1 uncultured Anaerolineaceae bacterium | reverse complement strand
TGAAGCGACGGGCACCGCGATCGACGACGCGTCGATCGACGCGCTCGCGAAGCGCTTCGAGGCCCGGCTGCGAACCGCGCTCCTGCTCGCCACGGACCCGGCGCTCGGCCTCCCGCAGACAGGGACCGGCGGCACTTCGGCCGACGCGGCAGCACTTGCCCGGGCTCGCGCCAACGCCGCGGCTGCCCTGCCACCCGACACCGCGACCTGGGGCGCGCTGCTCGGCTGGCTGGCGGCCGACTCGCTCGCCGGCGTGCTAGAGCCGGATGCCGCGGCACGCCGCGGGCGAGGGTGGTTCGACCGGGCCGCCATCGGCCGCGTGATGGCGGACGCGTATCGCTGGCGCGGCCTCGACGAAGGCGCGGCCTGGTGGACCGTGGAGACCGTCCGGCACCTGTGCGCCCGGCCCGGGGAAGCGGCGCTCGCGGCCCCGGTTGCCGAACGGGCGGGCCGCCTCGTCCGGGCCTGGTTCGCCGACGATGATCTCGGCCGCTGGCTCGGGGTCAACCGCCACGAGGGAATCGCGTACATGAACCGCGAGTCGTTCGAGCAGGCGCTCCGCTGGCTCATCGTCGTGGCTGCCGTGGACGCCGCCGCGGAAGAGGCCGCGCCCGGCGACGCGTCCGCGCAACGGCTGGTCGCGGCGGACGAGCTGGCCGCGCGTCTCGCGGCCGAGGCGGCGGCGGTCGGCTACCAGGTGGGGCGGCTGGTGGAGCGCGTCACCGCCTGAGGCCGCCTTCCGAAGGCGACGCCGCCCCGCGTCGTCGGTTCCCGCGGGTCCACGCCGCCGGCCGGCGGAGGCCCGCCGTCCGGGTCGTGAACGCGGGCCCTAGCGCTCTCGGCGACCGCGCGCGGGTTCGCGCTCCTTGATCTTCGGCTCGTGACCCGGGCGGGGTGGCCGCGGCAACGTTCCCGGTGCCATGTCCGGCCGGCGAGGCTCCGGGCCCCGGGCCCGCGCCGCCTCGACGCTCGTCGCGAACGCCTTGGCGACGGCGGGCGGGAGGCTGCCGATCCATGCCGCCTCGATCTGCTTGACCCGCTCGGTCTCCTCGGCGCGCCGCTCGCGCTCCCGCTTGGAGTGCTTCGTCATCCGTTCCTCTCCTGAGCCGCACCGGCGCGATCCGCGACCGGGGACAGAGTGTACCTCCCGCATACCGATCGGGCGGCGTCGGCTGGCCGCGCCGGCGCCCGGGGGCCGAGCGTATCCTGCGCTGATGTCCGGCCAGCCTGGCGCGCCCACCCCGTTCGCCGCGTACGGTGCGCCCTCGATGACCGCGCCGCTCGTCGAGGTCCTGGTCCAGCGCCCGCGCAGCGCGTTCGGTCGCGCCTTCGACGACCCGGCGCACGGGTTTCTCCACCCGGTCGACCTCGAGCGAGCCCAGGCGGAGCACGACGCGTTCACCGGCCTCCTGCGCCGGCTCGGCGTGGTCGTTCATGACCTCGGTTCGGACGCGCCGCACCCGGACCTCACCTACCCGTTCGATCCGCTCCTGGTGACCGATCGGGGCGCGATCCCGCTGCGCTCCGGCAAGCCGACCCGGCGCGGGGAGGAAGCCGAGCTCGAGCGCTGGCTGGGCGCCCGAGGCGTCCCGACGCTCGGGCGGATCGGCGCGCCCGGGACGGTCGACGGCGGCGACACGTTCTGGCTTCGGCCGGACCTCTTCTGCGTCGGCCGGACACTCCGCACGAACGATGCGGGAGCGCGCCAGCTCGCCGGCCTGGTCGGTGGCGACGTGCGGGTCTTCGACGTTCCCTTCTGGCGAGGCCCCGCGGAGTTGCTCCACCTCCTGTCGGTGGTCTCTCCCGTCGCTGACGACCTCGCGGTCGTCTACCTGCCGCTGCTGCCGGCGGGGCTCTGGGAGCTGCTGGGGGATCTCGGGATCCGGCTGATCAGCGTGCCGGACGAGGAGTTCCCGACCCTCGGCTGCAACGTCCTCGCGGTCCGGCCGGGCGTCTGCGTCGTCGCCGACGGCAACCCGGCGACGAGGCGCGCGCTGGAGGTCGCCGGATGCGAGGTCCACGCGTATCCGGCGCACGAGATCGGGATCAACGGCTCCGGCGGCCCGACCTGCCTGACCCGGCCCATCCTCCGGCAGCCATGAGCGACGGCGACCTCACCGGGCATCCCGGCGCGGGGGCGGACGACCTGGGACCGGCCCAGCGGGTGGCGGCGGACGCGGTCGATCGGGCGGCTATCACCGCGGACCTCCTGGCCCTCTGCGCGATCCCGTCGCTGACGGGCAGCGAAGGTGCCGCCCGGGACCATCTCGCGCGACGGCTCGACGCGGGCGGCTTCGGCGTGAACGCGTGGGACGCCGACCCGGTCGCGCTCGCCGCGGATCCGGCGTTCCCCGGCATGGAGGTGCCGCGAACCGCGCTCCCGCTCGTGGCCGGGACGCTCCAGGGCGCGCGACCCGGGAAGCGGCTCCTGCTGGTGGCTCACACGGACGTGGTGCCGGCCGGCGAGCCGGCCAGCTGGACCACGCCCGCGTTCGCGCCGGAGAGCAGGGACGGGCGCGTGTTCGGGCGCGGAGCGTGCGACATGAAGGGCGGGCTGGTGGCCGCGCTCGAGGCGATGCGGGCCGTCTCCCGTGCCGTCGGGCCCGGCGGGCCGGACGGCCTCGCCGGCGAGGTGATCCTGCTGGGCGTCCCGTCCGAGGAGGATGGCGGGGCCGGCACGTTCGCGGCGATCCGGGCCGGCTACGTCGGCGACGCGGCCGTGATCCCGGAGCCGACCCGCCTGAACGTCGTCACGGTCTCCGCGGGCGCGATCACGTTCCGCGTGGCGGTCCCGGGGCGCGCCGCGCACGCCTCCACGCGGCGGGAAGGGGTCTCCGCGCTCGACAACCTCGAGCTGCTGCACGCCGCGCTCCGGGCCGACGAGGCCGCCCGCAATGCCGCCGAGATGCGGCCCGAGATGCGGGCGCTCGGGCTGCCCTACGCCACGATCATCGGCACCGTGCGGGGCGGCGAGTGGGCGTCCAGCCTGCCCGACCGGGTCGTCGCCGAGGGGCGCTACGGGGTCCGGGCGGGCCAGACCGCGGCCGGGGCAGAGGCGGAGCTGCGGGCGGCGATCGAGGCGGCGTGTGCCGCGGACCCGTGGCTCCGAGACCACCCCGCCACGCTCGAGATCTGGGGCGGGCGCTTTTCTTCGTGCGAGATCTCGGCCGACCACCCGCTACCCCTGGACCTCGCTGCGACAGCCGCCGCCGTGACGGGTCGCCGGCCTTCCCTGGTCGGTGTCCCGTACGGATCGGACATGCGGCTGCTCATCAACGAGGGGCACACCCCGTGCGTGCTCTTCGGACCGGGCGACGTCCGGGTGGCCCACGCCGCGGACGAGCACGTCGCGCTGGACGAGGTGGAGGCCTGCGCCCGGACGCTGGCGGCCTGGATCGTCGGGGAGCTGACCCCGGCCTGAAGCCGGGCTCCGGGCGCGGGCCGGCGCCCGGCCGCGGCCGCTCCTACTTCCTGCCTGCGCGCTTCTTACCGTGCTTCTTCTTGCCACCGCCATCCTTCGGCGCGTCCGGCGGCATGGGGCTCTTCTCCCGCCGGCTCGCCGCGACGTGCGGCCGGCCGCCCGCGTGGCCCGGGGTGGGTGGCGTTCCCGCCTGGGCCGCGCCACCGGACCGCGCATCGGCCACGAGCGCATCCACCCAGCGCCCGAGCTCCTCGATCCCGGCCGCCTCCAGCCGGTAGATCCGGCGTGTCCCCTCCCGATGCTCGCTGACGAGCCCCGCGGTCCGAAGGACGGTCAGGTGCTGGGAGACTGCCGGGCGGCTGACCGGCATGCCTTCGGCAAGCCGGCCCACCGGGGACGGACCGCGCCGGAGCCGGTCGACGATGGCGCGGCGGGTCGGATCGCCAAGAACATCAAGAGCGCGTGGGTTCGCTTCCATGGACGGTAAGTATCGTCTGACGGAAAGCGACGTCAAGCGGTCCCCCGCGAAGCGGCCAGTGGAACCGCCGGGAAACGGCCCGCCGAACATGCCGATTCCAGTCCGCCACGTGCCGATCGTCCCTCCGCGGCGCCGTTGGCGCCACCTATGCTACGAGGATGGCGCCGGATCTCGTCCACGGGGGGCATCGCGTGCCGCTCGTGTCCGGGCGGACGCGCTTCGACGCGGCCGACCAGCTGGAGCTCGTCGTGCCGGCCTCGTGC
>CAZKXK010000225.1:2578-4184 GCA_964556585.1 uncultured Anaerolineaceae bacterium | reverse complement strand
AGGCGAAGTCGACGTCGCCGACGATGCGGCCGTCCCGCACGTTGATGCCCACGTCGACGACCACGGCACCCGGCTTGAGCATCTCGCCGGTGATCAGCCCGGGCCGGCCCACCGCGACGACCACGATGTCCGCCTCCCGGACGTGCCGCGCCAGGTCGACCGTCCGGGAGTGGCAGATCGTCACGGTGGCGTGCTCGCGAAGGAGGAGGAGGGCGGCCGGCTTGCCCACGATGTTGGAGCGGCCGACCACCACCGCACGGCGTCCTTCCAGCGGGATCCCGGAGCGCTGGAGGATCTCCACGGCGGCATGCGCCGTCGCCGGCAGGAACCCCTCGTAGCCGAGGACGAGGAGCCCCGCGTTGAGGGGATGGATGCCGTCGATGTCCTTGGCCGGGTCCAGCACGTCGATCACGGTCCGAAGCGGGATCGACGGCGGCAGCGGCATCTGGACGATGATCCCCGCCACGCTCGGGTCCGCGTTCAGGCCGGTGATCGCCGCGGCAACCCGTGCGGGCCCGGCATCCTCCGACAGCTCCACGAGCCGGTCGACGATCCCCACCGTCCGGCAGCCGTCGAGGATCTTGTGCAGGTAGACGGTCGAAGGCGCGTCGCGGCCGACGATCACGACCGCCAGCGCGGGTGCGAACCCGTGCTCTTCGCGGAACGCGGCCACATCCGCGGCGACGGTCGCGCGCACGTCGGCCGCGATCGGGCCCCCGCGCAGCAACCGGGGCCCGGTCGGCTCCCGGCTGGCGGGTTCCGGCGCCGTCATGCGGGCTGCGGCCCCGGTTCCAGCTCCGGCTCGCGGAGCTCGCCGAGCTCCACGAACGCGCGGGTCGACTCGGCGTGGTCCGCGACCTCCGCCAGGAGCGTCGCCACCTGCCCGCGAAGCTCGTCGACCCGTGCCTCGTCGCCGAGCGCCGGCAGGTTCACCATCACGTTCTCCGCGGCCCCATGCGCGGCCGCCTCCGCCAGCCGGGAGGCGACCACGAGGTCGCTCGCCGCGTTCCGGTTGCTCCGCCCCGCCAGCGCCTCCGATGCGACCACGAGGTCGCGGCACGCCTCCAGCGTGCGCAGCGGCACCTCGGCCGCCGTCACCGCGGCGGTGCGGATCGCCGCCGAGCGCGCGGCTCGCTCACCATCCGTGCCACGCGGCATCTTCATCGTGGCCGCGAACGCGCCGTAGGCGGCGGCATCCTCGTCCGCCAGCACCAACAATCGCGCCGCGAGCGCACGCCCTGCGCCCCCGGCGCGCACATGCGTGGCCGCAAACGGCGCGTAGGCCGGGCGATCCCCGGACAGCCCGGCGACCATCGCCACGAGCCCGGCAGCCAGCCCGGCCGCGATGGCCGCCGCGCTCCCGCCACCCGGGATCGGGGCCGACGAGGCGAGCTGGTCGAGGAACGCCTGGAGCGTCAGCGATCCGAAGCCCGGGGCCGGGTGATCCGACATGTGGCGATTGTATGGGTCGGCCCGGCCCGGCACACGGTCGACGGGGTCGATCGCGAGTGGCCGGGCCCGGGGCGGACGCCGTACCGGTGGCATCCGCCCCGGGCCCGATGGGTGCGCCGCACGGGAGGGAGCGGCGGCGCGGGAGGGCTCACGC
>CAZKXK010000225.1:0-2478 GCA_964556585.1 uncultured Anaerolineaceae bacterium | reverse complement strand
CTTCAGCCCGACGCATGACTGGAACGACGACGGCGCTACGCGGCGCGGCGCTCCGTCGTGTCCACGCCGTCCACCGTCCAGCGGCGGCCACGGTGGCGGAACGTGAGCGCGAGACGCGCTCCGCCCGTGTCGACCTCGAAGGTCGTGGACGGGCCGACCTCGACCGGATATGCCGCGGTGGCGCGGCGCACGGACGCGATGCTCGTGACGGGGAAGACTCGCTCTCCCCAGCGGATCTCGCGGGGGCGGCCGGTCAGCCAATCCGTCCTGACCTGGACGCGTACGGGTTCGACTCGGGTGATTGCCATGTCGACGGCTCCTTGTCGGCGGGGTCGTCTCCCAGGGCACCGGGGGACAGAACGGGTGTTCGAATAACCTGGACTCTAGACCGAACGCCTGTTCGATGTCAAGCCCGAACCTGCGCTGACCGAACCCTCGCCGGCCCGCGTGCCACCTCGTCTGTCACGAGCTCGGCGCATCGTCGTCGCCCGCGGACGCCGGCCGTGGACGGCCCACCCGCCGCGGCTCCAGCGGCTGCATCGGGTCCCGACCGCCGGCCGAGAAGTCGCTGCCGAGCAGGCGAGCGCGGGTGACGGCACGCTCGCCGAAGCGCCGCCGCACGGCGTCCGTCGCGTCGACCACGCGATGCTGCCGGTCGTCGGCCGGCGCGAACAGCCCGAGCTGGGACGGCTCACCGAGGCCATGTGCCCCCACGCCGACGAGGCGGATCCGGCGGCCCCGGATCTCGGGCCGGGCGAGCTCGAGCGCTATGTGCCAGATCGGCTCGGCCAGGTCCGTCGGTTCCGCGAGCGTCCGCTGGCGGGTCACCGTGCGAAAGTGGCTGTCACGGATCTTCACGACGACGGTCGCCGCCCGCACGCCCCCGGCGCGCAGCCGGGAGGCGACACCCTCGGCGAGGGCGAGGAGCGTCCGTTCGATCTGGTCGACGTCGCTCGTGTCGACGTCGAAGGTGTGCTCGTGGCTGATCGACTTCGCCTCCGCCTCGCCGGTCACGGGCGACGGGTCGACCCCCCGGGCTCGCTCGACCAGCGTCGCACCGTGCTGCCCGAGGCGCCACGCGAGCAGCCGGGGATCGACCGCCGCGAGGTCGCCGATCGTCCGGACGCCGTACTCGGCGAGGGCAGCGCGCGTCTGCGCGCCCACTCCCCAGAGCCGCCCGATCGGGAGCGGGGCCAGGAACGCCGCCTCGTCGCCGGCCGCCACGGCCACCAGCCCGTCGGGCTTCCGCAGGTCCGAGGCGATCTTCGCGACGAGCTTCGTGGTTGCCACGCCGACGGACGCGGTGAGCCCCACCTCCGAGCGCACCGCCGCCCTGATCGCAGCCGCGATCGCCACCGGCGGTCCGAACAACGCCTCCGACCCGGCAACATCGAGGAACGCCTCGTCGATCGAGACCTGCTCCACCCTGGGGGTGTAGCGGCCCAGGATCTCCATCACCGCGCGGCTGGCGGTCCGGTACTTCGCGCCGTCGACGGGCAGGAAGATGCCCTCCGGGCAGAGCGCGGCAGCCGTTCGCAGCGGCATCGCCGAGTGGACCCCGAACCGGCGGGCCTCGTAGCTGGCCGTGCTCACCACGCCCCGGGCCCCGGGATCGCCACCGACGATCACCGGCTTTCCGCGGAGCTCCGGACGATCGCGCTGCTCGACCGCGGCGAAGAACGCGTCGAGGTCCACGTGGAGGATCGTCGCGGCGTCCATGCCCCCTATCATGCCGCTCGTGGCCATCCTGCCGACGCTTCTGTCGCTGCTCTTCCTCGCCGCGATCGCCGCCCCCGGGATCGCCGCGCTGGACCGGTTCGCGCGCTGGCTTACACCGCTCGAGCGGTTCTCATACGGCGCGGTGCTCGGCATCGTGGCCGGGACCCTGGCGCTGGTCCCCGCCGCGACGCTCCTGGGGTTCAACCCGCCGGTCGTAGTGGGCACGGCCGTCGCGAGCGTCGTGGCCGCTGCTCTCCTCGTGGTCGGGCCGGGACGGAGCCGTCGCCGCGCCGGGCCGCCGGTCGCGCTCGCGGATCGACTCCGCGACCTCGTCGGGCGACTGGACCCCTGGGCCACCGCGCTCGTCGGGCTGCTGACGGTCCGCTGGGCCCTGCTCTGGTCGAGCGCGCTGACGGTTCGCGCCGACGGCCTGTGGGCCGGGCACGAGTACATCTGGAGCGACTGGCCGACCCACCTCGGGATCGTCACGCGGTTCGCCTTCGGAGGGAACTTCCCGCCCGAGAACACGCTGTTCGCCGGGCTGCCGCTCAGCTACCACTACCTGAGCGACCTGACGCCGGCGGCGTTCGTCGTCCTCGGCATGGACCCGCTGTCAGTGCTGCCCCTCCACAGCTTCGTGCTCTCGATCCTCGTCGCCCTGGGCCTCTACGCGTTCGCCCGCCGCCTGAGCGGCGTGCGCTCGATCGCGACCCTCGCGGTGATCCTGTTCCTGTTCGGGGCCGGCCTGGGCTGGATCGC
>CAZKXK010000224.1:0-4198 GCA_964556585.1 uncultured Anaerolineaceae bacterium | reverse complement strand
GTAGACGCCGTTGTTGGCGTGGCCCATCGGGTCCAGCTCGCGGAGGCGCGGGACGATCTCCCGCACCCGCGCGCCGGGCGGAATCGGCGGCAGGTCGACCCGGGTCGGGACGAACGATGAGCGCTCGACCCCGGGGATCCCGGTGATCTCGCCGGGGACCCGGACCGGAGCGTGGCCGTCGGTCATCGCCCAGTCGACGACGACCACGCCGGCGGATGTGCCGTCGGCCGCCCGGAGCTCCGATTGGCGGCGTGCCATGACCCTGCGGAACCCGAGGATCCGGGTGGAGACCCAGAGCACGTCGCCGTCGCGGATCGGCGCCGCGAGCGTGACGTCCATCGCCCGGACCACCCAGGCCAGCCCGCGCTCCGCATACCACTCCCGCGGAAACCCGAAGACCTCCGAGTGGCGCCACGCGACGTCCTGGAGGTAGCCCAGCAGGGCGGACGTCTTCGCGAGGCTGTCCGGGGTCGCCTCGTCGAACCTGACGCGGTACGCCTGCTCGATCCGGAGCGGTGGGGACGGCGGGGATGGTTCGACGCCCGAGCGGGCCGCGGCCGGTCCGGGCGCCGGCTCGGTCGGCGTCATGCGGGCGCCGCCTTCCGGCTCCGGCGGCGTCATGCGGGCGTCGCCTTCCGGCCCGCGAGCGCGTCGAGCGTCTCGAGCGTCACGACGGCGGTGCCCTGCCGCGGCGCCGTCTGCTGCGAGAGCCGCACGGCGCACGAGGTCCGCGCGTCGAAGATCACCAGCCCGACGCGGATCGAGCGGTCTTCGTCCCCGGCGTGGCGGCGGGCGTCGTCGAGCTGGTTCATGACGTCCGCGTTGATCCCGCGCGCGCCCCACTTGCAGTCCCAAGCCTCTTCGCGGCCGGCCGTCTCGACCGTGAGGTCGTAGGGGTGAATCTCCGCGGCGACCCCGTCGAACAGGACGCGGCGCTCCCGGTGGACGGCCGCCTCGCCCGTGCGCCGGCCGACGAGCACCTGGGCGAGCTGCTCGACGAACGCTCCCCGGAACTGGCTGCGCACCTGCTCTCCACGCTCGGCGACCTCCAGGCTGGCGGCGAGCAGCGCCTCGGCGCGCTCGAGGTCCGCCGACCCGGGACCGAGCACGGTCGGGAAGATCAGGCGCCAGCTCGCGGGGTCCGTCGACTCGCCGTTCATGACCGCCCGAGCCAGCAGGCGCTGCCCGTACGTCGCATCGGCGGCAAGTGCGGCAAGGCGCGCCACGAGCGGGTCCGCCTGGATCCCTGCGTATACCACGGCGCGCGCGTCCCGCGCCGCGTCCTGGAAGCGCACGTTCAGGCCCCGCCCGACGGCGGTCGCGCCGGGGCCGCGTCGCGGGGGCCGCCGAACGCCAGCTCGGCCACCGCCGGGAACGTGGAGAGCCAGTCGATCGCGCGGTGCGGATCCGTGATCCGGCCCGCCTCGGCGGCCAGCGCCTCGATCGCGGCCGCGCGGTCGAGCGCCGCGCCCCGACCCCGGTCGGGCATGGCGGCCCGGAGCCGCGCGCGGCCCATCTCGGCGAGCTTCGTCACGTAGGTCCACTCACCGTCGACGGTCTCACCCAGCTCGGCGAGCCGGTCGTAGGCGGCGAGCGCGGTCGCGAACGGGTCGCGGGGTTGATCGTCGGTCACGAAGGAGAGCGTACCGTCGGAGGCGTGCGTCCGTTGCGTCGGGTCGGCTGGCGGCGATCGCGTGCCGCGGGTTGACGTGCGGCGGGTTCGCGTGCGGCGCCGGCTGCCCGGGAGTCGCGACGGTGTGGGCTTCAGGCCACGCTCAAATGCTGGCGCTGCTCGAGGTCACGTACGGCACGCTCGATTCGCCCGCGAATCTGCTCGAGCCGCTTCTGGCAGGCTGGATCCCAGGCGCGCGAGTACCCCGCGATCGCTTCCGACCGGAGGCGGGCGGCGTCGCCGCGGGCGCCCAGCTGCTCGAGGCGGGCAAGCCCGTCCAGCACCTCGCGAAAGAGGTGCGGAAGCGCCTCGGCGATCGTCTCGTCCGGGTCCACCGGGGAAGGATGCGCCACGGGCGGCCGCCGGGGCCATAACCCGAAGGTACGGGTCGCTCGCGGCACCCGCTCCGATCAGTCGCCGGGGTGGCTTCCGGAGCGAATCTCGAAGCGACCAAAGCGGCCCGTGGCGGGCATCCAGGCCGGGATGACACGCTCCACGTCCGCGGAGATCGGGCCCCGGGCCAGCTCGCGCAGCAGCGCCTCCAGGGCGGGACGCGGCCCCTCCGCCACGCAGACGACGGCTCCGTCGGTCCGGTTGGCCACCCAGCCTCGAAGGCCCAGGCGGCCGGCGGTCTCCGTGGCAAACCAGCGGAACCCGACCCCCTGCACCACCCCGATCACGACGGCCTCGAGCCGCTCGTCGACCGTCGGAACTCCGCCGGGCGACGCGGACCGGTCCGGTTCGGGAGATGGGCGGTCCTCCCCGTGGGCCGGCATGGTCAGGCCGCTCGCGGCCAGGCGAGGACGAGCACGTCCACGACGAGCTCCGGGTTGGCGTTGGCTTCCAGCAGCTGCGCCGCTCGCGCGAGCCGGGCGAGAAACGCCGGCACGGCTCCGGCCGGGATGCGTGTCGCGGCCACCTCGAGGTCGTCCACGAGGGCGATGTTCATGGCCCGGCTGCTCCCCCCGGCGGCGACCACGGCGAGGTCGCGGGCCACCGCAGCCCAGGTCTCGATGAGCGCAGCGGCGGCCAGCCGGCGCTCGGCCGGGGACGCGCGGACCGTCCTCCCCGCCTGGTCCTCGTCGTCGGCGCGGGCCACCGGGGCGGTCGGCGCGTCGGACTCCCGGGTATCGGACGCCCGGGTCTCGGCGGCGCGCGGGTCGTCGCGCAGGCTGGCGAGCTCCCCGGCGCGGGCCAGCAGCTCGCGGCCCACGGCCAGGCGTCGCGAACGGCTCTCCGCGACCAGGTCCAGGAGCGTCCGCGAGATCTCCTCGCGCGCGCTCACTGCCTGCGGCGCAGCGGCGTAGGCGAGGGCCAGGCCCGGCCGGCCGCCGGCAAGGCGGGCCAACCGAGCGGCGCGGGGTGGATCGACCCCTCGCTCGCCGAGCAGGCCTTCGATGGCACGGATGCCCAGCGGGCCCAGGCGCAGGGTCGCTGCCCGCGACCGAACCGTGGGAAGCAGGCGCTCCGGCTCGTCGGCGCAGAGAATCAGGGTCGCTCCCGCGGGCGGCTCCTCGAGCGTCTTGAGCAGCGCGTTCTGGGCATCCTCGTTCATCCGGTGGGCACCCTCGATGACCGCCACCCGGCGGCGGCCCTCGACAGGAAGGCGCGCCAGCTCGCGGATCAGGTGGCGAACGGTGCCGGGCTCCGGATCGCTCGGATCACCGATGCGCACCTGCCTCCCGGCACCCTCCGGCGCCAGGCGATGCAGGTCCTGGTGCGTGCCCGAGGCGACCAGGCGACAGGCACGACAGGCACGGCACGGACGGGCCTCGTCATCGCCGGCCCCGCACAGCAACCCGGCGGCGAGGTCCAGCGCCAGCGTCGTCTTGCCGATCGACGCGGGGCCGATCAGCAGGAGCACCTGCGGAGCGCCTGCCTCGAGCATCCGCTCGATGGAAGCCAGCGCGGCGGGCTGCCCCCGGGTCGCGAATCGCGCCGAGGGTGACACGGACGGGCCCAGGCCCACCGGCGGCCCGCCCCGGGCTGGGGAGCGGGCGGCGCCGGCGGCGCCGGCCGACCGCTCCAGGCCGGGGCCCGGCCGGGACGTGCGACGTCCGGCCACACCGCCGGACCTGGGCTCAGGCACCCTCGGCCGGCGCCGCCGCCTTCCGGGCTGCCCGTCGCTTCGGGGCCGGGACATCGACGGAACCCGGTGCCGGATCGGCCGCCGGTGACGGGCCTGGGGCTGCCGCCCGCGTCGCCCGGCGCTTCGGCGCCGCCTTCGGGGCATCGGCCACCTGCGTCACCGCTTCGGGCGTCGGCGCCTCGGGGGCCCCGGCCTTCGCCCGGGCCGCGCGGCGCTTCGGTGCCGGCACGGCCTGGGACGCGGGATCGGTCGCGGGAGCGACTGCCGCCGCGGGCTCAGCCGAAGGCGCGGACGCCGATGGCGCGCGACGCCGCCTGACGGGCGCGGGGGTCGGGACGGCCGGAGCCGCCGTCAGCGGGACTGCTGCTTCGGGCGCCGGGGCGTCCGGAACGCCGGCAGTGTCCGGCGCCGCAACCGCCGCGGGGCGTCGCCGCCCA
>CAZKXK010000223.1:1739-4199 GCA_964556585.1 uncultured Anaerolineaceae bacterium | reverse complement strand
GATCGTGCCTGCCCCGGCTGCCGCGAACAGGAACGGGAAGGCCGGGTTGAGCCACCTGCCGGCCTGCGCCGGCGCGCCGGGCACGACCACGGCGATCACGAGCAGCGCGAGCGCGCCGGCGAGAACGAGCCCGGCCGTCGCCGCCCGCGGCGAGATCCGTGACCAGCCCCCGCGTTCGACGAAGCGGGCCGTCCCGAGCGCGACGACCGCGCCTGCGGCGACGGCCACCATCCCCCAGGCCGGTGCCGGCGCCAGCCCGAGCATCACCGCCGCCTGGGGAAGCACGGCGATCGCTGTCGCCGCGAGGGCCGGGATGGCGCGCCGAGCGTGGCGGGCCGGGTCGGCGGCGACGAGCAGGACGACGCTGCCCGCGGTCAACGCCCCCACCAGCGGATGGACAAGGGTCGCCGCCGTCAGCGCGGCCGCCAGCAGCCAGTCCGGCCCGGCGCGGGCAGGATCACGCCGTTTCGCCGGCCTTTCGGGGGCCGCCAACAGGGCCAAGGCGAGCGCGGCCAGGGGCAGGGCCACGACGCTATCGCGCGCGTCGGGGAGCCGAACGAAGCTGAATGACAGGCAGAAGGCGAGGAGCGCCCAGAAGCCGGCCTCGCGGCCGAACAGGGCCGACGCCAGTCGCCGCGCAGCGACCGCCGAAAGGATCGCGAGCGAGCCCACCGACGCCGACATGGCGAGCGCCGCGGAGAGGCCGGTCAGGGTCGAGAGCGTGCCCATGAGCGCCGCATACCCGAGGAAGAGGCGCGACGGACCGTAGAGGGGCGATGGATACGTCGCCAGCGACGCGATCTGGCCGAACACGCGGAGATGCTCGGCGGGCGCCACGTGGTTCGGCAGCTCATCCACGTACGGGACGATCGGCGAGGCCAGCGAGAGAAGCAGCGGCGCCGACCAGACGAGGCCGATCAGCAGCCAACGGGCGGGGCGTACCCGGCCCATCCGGAACGGCTGCGCCACGAGCGGGCGGACACCCAGCCCCGCCACGGCCATGGCCGCGAGAACGACGGCCAGCGTCTGTTGGCGGAACATGCCGGCCCCGCCGAGGGTGAACAGGAGCAGCGCGTCGAGGAGAACGGCACCCGCGAAGCCGCCCAGCAGGAGATCCGACCACGTGGCGAACGGCGCCTGTCGAACCAGGCGCAGCAGCACCGCGCCCGCGGTGAGGTCGAGGAGCATGGCGATCGCTACGAGGATCGCCGCCGGCAGCGTCGTCGGAAGCTGGCTGGTCAGCCCGGCGAGGGCGCCCCCGGCCGAGAAGCCCTCAATGGGATCGGCCTGTCGCGTCGCGACCCCGACGACGAGCGCGACCGCGGCCAGCAGGAGAAGGGCTGTCTCGGCTCGTCGCCACCGGCAGGCGCGGGCATACGCATCGCGGGAGTGGCCGGGCCCGCCGATCGTCACCGGTCGCGTCGTCTCGCCGGTCGCGTCAGCCGGCCGCGCGGACGACGTTGCCGAGCCAGTCGATCATCGCCGCCTCGTGCGTCTCGCCGCCGCTCTCGTGGTCGTTGAACGGGTACTCGCGGATCTCCTTCGGGCCGCCATACCAGTTGTATGCCGCGTAGACGGTCGACGGCGGGCAGACGGTGTCCATCAACGCGACGCCGAACAGGGCGGGCGCGGTCGCGGTCCGCCCGAGAATCGCCGCGTCCACGTACGAGAGCGTCCGCTCCACCTGGGCAACGCGATCGCGGTGGACCTTGAGATACGTGGCGATCTGGACATACGGCTGCGTGTCGACGAGGCGGATCGCCCGCGGGAAGTCGCTGAGGAACGGGACGTCCGGCATCGCCGCGAGCAGGTCGGGCACGAGACCCGCGACGGCGATCGCGAGTCCCCCGCCCTGGCTCCCGCCCATCACGGCGACGCGCGCCGGGTCGACGGCCGGGTGGGCGCGAACGGCCTCGATCGCGCGCACCGCGTCGGTGATCAGACGCCGGTAGTAGTAGCGCTCCGGCGCGAGGATGCCGTCGGTCATGACGCCGTCGGCCCGGGGGTCTCCGCTCTGGTGTCGGTCAGGCGTGCTGCCCGGGCTCCAGCCGGCTCCCTGTCCCCGGGAGTCCATGATCAGGTGGGCGTACCCGGCCGCCGGCCACAGGAGGTCCTGGTGCGCAAGGCCCCGGCCCCCGCCGTACCCCACGAACTGGACGACCGCCGGGAGGGACTGCGTCGCGCCGGCCGGCAGCCGCAACCACCCGCGAATCTGATCCCCGCCGAAACCCGCGAACGTCACGTCGAGGGTGTCGATGAGCGTGAGGCCCGTGGCGACGGGCGTGAAGGTCGCCGCGAGGTCGTGGCGCCGCGCGTCTGCCAGCGTCGCCGCCCAGAAGGCGGCGAGATCCGCGGGCGGTTCGAGCGCGGGCCGGTAGGCCCGGAGTTGGTCGAGGGGGAGGTCGATGTGGGGCATGCGGGCGGACCTCGGTCAGGTGCGGTGACAGGTGGCCACTGATG
>CAZKXK010000223.1:0-1639 GCA_964556585.1 uncultured Anaerolineaceae bacterium | reverse complement strand
GTACCGCGCCACGAGGACGCGGTAGATCGCCGGGTCGGGCTTGCTGGCGCCGACGTCGCCGGAGATGACGATGCCCTCGAACCACTCGAGGAACGGGAAGCGAGGGCGCGTGAGCACGAACTTCGCCGCGGACCAGTTGCTCAGCGCATAGCAGGAGATGCCCGCGTCGCGCAGCTCAGCGAGGATCTGCACCGTCCCCTCGATGGCCCCGCCGAGCATCTCCTCCCACCGGGCGTCGTAGGCGAGGATCACGTCGCGTTGCGCCGGGAACTCGCGAGCCAGTGACTCGACCGCTTCCGGCCACGACCGCCCGGCGTCCAGCCGGGCGTTCCACGCCGGGGTGCACACCTCCGAAAGGAAGGACTCCATGGCGGCGGGATCGTCGAACAGCTGGCGGTAGAGGCGGCGCGGATCCCATTCGATGAGGACGCCGCCGAGATCGAAGACGACCGCCGTCGCACGCACAGTTGGCACGAAGCACTCCCTGCCCGTGGGACGGAGCGCGAGGTCGGCGCCGTCCGCCACGGACGCGATCATGATGCCTCGCCACTCGGGGAGTGCGTCCCGGCCCCGCCAGCACGGCATCGGACGATAGCTGCGGCGCCGACGCGGCGTGGTCGCGACGGGCTCCCAGTACCGCCGCATGCGCGTCCCGGGCGAGACTTGCCTGCGCGGACTCCGGGTCGCGCCCCGTCAGCCGCAGAAGTCGAGCGCGATCTCCGCGAGCGCCCGGGCGCAGGCGACCGTGCCGCTGACGCTGACCCACTCGACGTCGGCGTGGGCGCCCTCGCCGGGCGGGCCGAGCAGCACGCTCGGGATGCCGGCGGCCGCCGTGTAGGCCGAATCGGCCCAGAAGCTGATACCGGCCAGGTCGGGCGGTGCGCCGATTGCGCGGGCGGTCGCGCCGCGGACGAGCGCCACGAACGGATGGTCGACCGCGATCTCGAAGGGGTCTCGGGCGAGCGTCACCCGCGCGGAGGCGTCGAGCACGGGATCGGACGCGCGGCAGGTGTCGAGGATGGCTTCGATCTCGGCAAGGACACCCTGGGGGGTCTCGCCGGGCAGCGTGCGCCGCTCGACCGAGAGCAGGCAGCGGTCCGGCAGGGTGGCCATCTCGGTGCCGCCCGCGATGCGCGAAGTGTGGAGCAGACCCGCGCCGAGCAGGGGATGGGTCCGTCCGGCCAGCCCCTCCGTGTAGCGCTCCAGCGCGGCGATGACGGGGCCGGTGCGGAAGATGGCGTCCACCCCGAGGTGCGGACGGGAGCCGTGGGCCGCCTTCCCGCGCACCTCGATCTCGACCCATACAAAGCCGCGGTGCGCGATCCCGACCGCCAGCTCGGTGGGCTCGGTGATGACGGCGCCGTCGGCCCGGACGTGGCGAAGCACTTCCTGGATGCCCGTGCTGGTGGTCTCCTCGTCCGCCACGGCAACGACGAGCACGCGGCCCCGAACGCCCGCGCGGACCGCCTCGCGGGCTCCGACGAGCGCGGCGGCGAGGCCGGCCTTCTGGTCGTACGCGCCCCGCCCGAACAGCCGGTCGCCCTCGATGCGCGGCGCGAAGGGTGCGGCCATCGACCCGGGCCCGACAGTGTCGAGGTGGCCGTAGAGCATGAGGGTCGATCCATCGGCGCTACCCGTG
>CAZKXK010000222.1:0-4201 GCA_964556585.1 uncultured Anaerolineaceae bacterium | reverse complement strand
CTGTTCGACCGACCGACCTCCTTCGAGGCGGGTGCCGCCGCCCGGCGCGGCCGAATCCAGGGCTGCCCAGGTGGCGACATCGACGGCGCCGCTCGGTGGGGTGAGGCCGTTGGTGGACTGGAAGGCGTTGACGGCGGTCTGCATCGGCGCATCGAAGACGGCGTTGATCGGCAGCGTCGCGCCGGCCTGGCCGCTCGCGTTGAGCTTCTCCTGGGCCAGCCCGACGTCGGCGCCCGTCGCGCCCAGGCTGAGGGTCGGTCGAACCGGTGCCGGCACCCCGGCGGCGGCCGCCTCGAGGGCCGTCCACGTTGCCGGGCCGACGACGCCGTCGGGCGCCAGGCCGCGGGCGCGCTGGAACTGGCGGACGCGCCGGGACGTGGTCGGGCCGAAGCGACCATCGGTCGTGACGGGACCGCCGGCGGTGAGCGCCTGGCCGAGCTTGTCCTGCATCTCCTGGACCGCCGGCCCATGGCTGCCCTCGCGAAGGGTCGGGTGGGCGGCAGCCGGGTCCGCCGGGGCGTTCGCCGCATCGTCGTCGGCGCCGTCGGCGCCGGTCGTGTCATCCTCGCGCTGGAACACCAGGAGCGCGGCCGCGGCATTGCCGGCGGTGCGCTGGACGTGCTCCAGGAGAGCCGCGCCGAGGGGCGCCAGCTGCGGATCGATGTTGGCGGGCAGCGCGCCGTCGCGGCCGTCGCGGGGCTCACCGGGCGGGCGCGGACGCCGCAGCCGGGCCGACGTTGGCCGGCTTCGGGGCGCCTGGATCGGGACGCGACGCTCCACCGACCCAGTGTGCGCCGAGGCGCCGGGCACCCGATAGGATCAGCCGGGCCGGAGTCGCTGCCCGATCGGGCACGGGGCGGACGGGCCGCGCTGCCCCGCCCGGACCTCCCAGGTCCCGCCCGCGACGGCCCTGCGAGTAGCGGACGTCGGCCGTCGCGCGTGGCGACCGCCGATGCCGCTACGATTGCCGGCATGACGAACCTTGCGACGCCGTACCGGACCCACACCTGCGGCGCCCTCCGCGGTGATGACGCCGGCATCGATGTCCGCCTCGCGGGCTGGGTGCACCGACGGCGGGACCACGGCCAGCTCATCTTCCTGGACCTGCGGGATCGCCACGGGATCACGCAGGTGGTGGTCGACGCGACGGAGTCTCCCGACGCGCACGCCGCCGCCACGCGGTGTCGCAACGAGTTCGTGGTGACGGTGGCGGGTCTCGTGGAGCGGCGGCGGCCCGGGGGAGAGAACGCGAAGCTGCCGACCGGCGAGATCGAGGTCCGTGCGCGCGAGCTTACGGTGCTGTCGGAGGCAAAGACGCCTCCCTTCTACATCAACGAGCCCGACGCGCCGGTGGACGAGTCGGTTCGTCTCCAGTACCGCTATCTCGACATCCGGCGGGAGCCGATGCTGCGCCGGCTTCTGCTGCGCAGCCAACTCGTGGAGGAGATCAGGCGGGCGCATCACGCCAACGGCTTCGTCGAGATCGAGACCCCCATCCTCATCAAGAGCACCCCGGAGGGGGCCCGCGACTTCATCGTGCCGTCGCGGATGCAGCCCGGCACCGTCTACGCGCTCCCGCAGAGCCCGCAGCAGCTCAAGCAGCTGCTGATGGTGGCGGGCGTGGACCGCTATTTCCAGATCGCGCGCTGCTTCCGCGACGAGGACCTTCGGGGCGACCGCCAGCCGGAGTTCACCCAGCTGGACCTCGAGATGAGCTTCGTGACGGAGGAGACCGTGACCGGCTTCGTGGAGGCGATGGCGATCAGCGTCTCGCGAGCCGTCACGCCCGAGCGACCGCTCCAGCAGGTGCCGTTCCCGCGCTTCACCTACGACGAGGCGTTGGAGCGCTTCGGCTCGGACAAGCCTGACCTGCGCTTTGGCATGGAGCTCACCGACCTCGGCCCCCTGCTCACGGATGCCGCCGGCGCGCCGGCCTCCGGGTTTCGCGTGTTCGACGAGACGCTCGCGGCCGGCGGGCGCGTCAAGGGGATCGCGGTTCCCGGCCTCGCGGACGCCAGCCGGGCCCGCATCGACGAGCTCTCCGAGGCGGCCAGGCGCTACGGCGCGCGCGGGCTCGTCACGCTTGCCGTCGCCGCCGCGGAGATCCACGGGCCGAGCCTCAAGTTCCTCGGGGCAGAGCGCGCGTCGGCGCTCGCGCATCGCTGTGGCGCAGGGGAGGGGGACCTGGTCCTGATCGTGGCCGACCGCCCGGCCGTGGTCACCGATGTGCTGGGGCGCCTGCGGGTCGACCTCGGGACGAAGCTCGGCCTGGCCGACCCCGCGGTGCTCGCCTACTGCTGGGTGGACCGCTTTCCGATGTACGAGTGGGACGCCGAGCGGAACGGCTGGCACGCCACCCACAACCCGTTCTCGGGCGTCGTCCCCGAGGACGAGGCGCTCCTTGTCACCGCGTCCGGGGACCCGGAGCGGCCCTCCCCGGACGACCCGGCGGGCCGCGCGCGGGCGATGCAGTACGACCTGGCCCTCAACGGCTGGGAGCTCGGCGGCGGATCCGTGCGAATCCACCAGCGGGCGCTCCTGGAGCGGTCTTTCGCGCTCCAGGGCCACACGCGGGCCTCGATGCGCCAGAAGTTCGGCGGCATGCTGGACGCGTTCGAGTACGGCGCGCCGCCGCACGGCGGGATCGCGATCGGGATCGATCGCTGGGCCGCCCTGCTGGCCGACCAGGCGACGATCCGGGAAGTGATGGCGTTCCCCAAGACGTCCTCGGGTTCGGACCTGATGCTCGACGCGCCGTCCGCGCCCGACCCCGGCCAGTACGCGGAGCTGGGCCTGCGGTACGTGGGGTTTCCCGACCCGGCCTGAGTGCCCGAGGTTGTCCCGCGCGGGACAATGGAGCGGGTGCATCCATTCAGGGAGGGCCGCCATGAGCACGCAGTTCGTCGTCCAGCTCCAGAACCGGCCGGGTGCCCTGGCGGCGTTCGCCCGCGCGCTCGCGGAGCGGGGGATCGACATCCACGACATCGCCGGTGGCGGGGCCGGCGATCACGGCTACGCGGTGCTGTCGACCGACGACGACGCCGCCACGCGCGCGGTGCTGCGCTCGTTCGGCTACCCGTTCGTCGAGGGCGAGGCGCTCGTCGTGGAGATCGACGACCAGCCGGGCGGCTTCGCCGCGGTCGCCGAGAAGCTTGCTGCGGCCGGGGTGGACATCCACGGCGTACTGTTCGTCGGACGGCGCGCCGGAATCGTCGAGACGGCCTTCACCGTGGACGACGTGGGCCGCGCCCGGCGGGCACTCGGCCTGGGCTGAGACCGGCGGCCGGCCGGATCCACGGCGCGAGCGGCTGCCGGCGGGCCGTCCCGCGCGTCGACACGGCCGGCGGGGCCCGCGCGCGGCCACCTCGATCGTGATGAAAGGGAACGACGATGCAGATCGGACTGGTCGGGCTGGGCCGGATGGGCGGTTTCATGGCGAAGCGCTGGCTGCGCGCGGGTCACGACGTCGTCGGCTACGCCCGTCACGCCGAGACGGTGAACGGTTTGCTCGCCGACGGGGCGATCAGCGCCGGGGCGACGTCGCTGCAGGACCTCGTGGGCAAGCTGGCCGCGCCGCGCGTGCTGTGGCTGATGGTGCCGGCCGCGGCCGTGGACGCCACCCTCGACGAGCTGGTGCCGCTGCTGGCGCGCGGGGACGTGATCGTGGACGGCGGCAACTCCTATTACGTGGACGACCTGCGGCGCTCCGCGGCGCTCGCGAAGGCCGGGATCGACTACCTCGACTGCGGCACGAGCGGCGGCGTCGCCGGCCTGGACCGCGGCTACTGCCTCATGATCGGCGGCCCGGCCGAGGCGGTGGGACGCCTCGATCCGATCTTCCGGGCCCTGGCGCCCGGCGTCGCCGCCGCGCCCCGGACGCCGGGTCGGTCGGGTGACCCGGACTCCGCCGAGAACGGCTACCTCCGCTGCGGGCCGAGCGGCGCCGGGCACTTCGTGAAGATGGTCCACAACGGGATCGAGTACGGCCTGATGGCGGCGTACGCGGAAGGCCTGAACATCCTCGAGCACGCCAATGCGGGCCGGCAGGAGCGCGAGGTCAGCGCCGAGGTCACGCCCCTGCGCGACCCGGGGCTGTACCAGTACGAGATCGACATCCCGGCGGTGACCGAAGTCTGGCGGCGAGGCAGCGTGGTCGCCTCGTGGTTGCTGGACCTGGCCGCCGAAGCGTTCCTGCGCAGCG
>CAZKXK010000221.1:0-4206 GCA_964556585.1 uncultured Anaerolineaceae bacterium | reverse complement strand
GGTTGCTCCACTTCTACCTCGCGGTCTTTCGCGACTTCGACATCGCGGAGGCACGGAGGCACTCGGCGCTTGCAGCGAGGTTGCTCGAAGGCACGGCAGACCGTGGTCACCTGGCGGCGGCGTTGCTCCAGACCTTCCACTTGACCGTCCTGCTCGGGCGTCGACCGCCCATGGCCATCCTCGCCAAAGGGCTGGGTGTTGAAGCTGAGGGTCCGTTGACCGATCGACTGACGAGCCCGGGGATGTGGTGGGCGGGGATAGGGCGCCTTGACCTGGCGCGGGCACGGTTCCAACACATGCTCGATTTCGACCTTGCCGACGGCCAGTACTCGAACGTCGCGGATCTGCGGACGCGGCTGGCCGAAGTCGAACTGTGGTCAGACGACTGGCAGGCGGCGCGGCGGCACGCGATCGCCGCAGCGGAAGCTGGCATGGAGACCGGTGCCGGCCCGTCCGAGATGGCGCTGCGGGCGGTGGCGCTCGTCGACGCCTACGAGGGACACCTCGAGCGTGCCCAGACCGCGGCCACCGACGGGATCGAGCGAACCGAAGGGGGCGGAAGCGGCGCGCTGACCGCGGCATGGCTCCAGGTGACTGCGCTCGTCGCGGCGAGCCGGGGCGACGCCACCGCGGTGGAGGAGGCAACCGGACGGGCCTGGCACCACCTTGTTCGGGTTGGCTATGTCGAGCCAATGCGGCTGGACCCCTCTCCGGAGCGAATCGAAGCGTTGGCGATCTTGGGCAGACACGACGAGGCTCGCGTGGAGCTTGCCAGGCTAGAGGCCCGCAACCGCCGAGTAGCCAAACCATGGGCCGCGGCGGCCATCATGCGAGGTCGGGCCCGGGTCGCCATCGCCGATGGCGACATTGAGGCCGCGATCGCGGCGACTTCCGCAGTCGTGGCCGGCCCGCAGCCCGGATGGAGCCGCTTCGACATAGGCCGTGTGCTGTTGGTGCGCGGCGAGGCCCTGCGACACTCGCGCAGTCGGCGTGACTCGGATGAAGCGCTCCGTCGAGCGCACGAGATCTTCGTGGATCTCGGCGCGACCGCCTGGGCCGAGCGCGCCATGGCGGAGCGGGCTCGGCTGGGCTTGACACGGTCGTCCGCCCTGGTTCTGACCCCGACCGAGGCCCGGGTCGCGCGCCTGGCCGGCGATGGTCTCTCGACGCGCGACGTGGCCACGGAGTTGGGCATCAGCCCTCGCACGGTGGAGACGCACCTTGTCAGTGTGTACGGCAAGCTCGGCGTCACCTCTCGGGCGGAGTTGGGCCGAGTGATGGCACTGCGCGAGACGAACTGACCCCCTCCGGGATTCCACGGATACCACGGGTGCTCGGCGTCGATATGGTCGATCTCGCCCCTCAAGGTGAGGGCCGACCAAGGAGACCCGCCATGGGGCCAACCCGTTCAAGCCTGGTCGCCCGTTGCGTCGCGACGATGCTTCTCGTTGTATTCGCCGCGGCCTGCGGCGGCGGGGCGGGAGGTTCGTCGGCCGGAGCGCAAGGATCGCCCGGCGCGGTCGTCGCCGGCGCGACCGCACCTGGGCAAGCGCAGGGCCAGCAGGGAGGCGCCGGTTCAGTGAACGACGGCCTCGGCCACACGGTCAACGTCTGCACCTTGCTGCCAGTGGCCACGGTCGCGTCGATCACCGGCGAACCGCTCACCGTCGCCACGGAACAAGACACCCTGCCCACCAAGACCTACGTGTGTGACTACACCAGCAGCGACGGCACATTTGGAGTCCTCATCACGGTGGCGGCAATGGCCGCGGCGATCGGTTACGACGCCGACCTGTCGGCCACCAATCAGGTCACAACCGCCAAGCAGATAAGCGGGCTCGGCGACAAGGCGTTCTCCGGCCCACTCGGCCTGGAGGCCCTCTTCGGAAACGTGTGCATCACGGTGGCGGACGTGCAATCGGACGCTGCCGCTGAAACGTTGATTCGGGCCCTGCAGCCAAAGCTCTGATCGAGTTCGCGGTAGCACCTCTTGTACGGACGCCGCTACACGGCCGGCGCCATGAATCACCGCAACCGATCGGCCCAGGCGGCGCCGCGAGTTCATGAACTTCAAAGTGAGGAATCCGATGTCCAATAGATCTAGTCGAACTGCGCGAGGCGCCTTGGCGCTGGCCGTCTTGTCCTTCGTCGCCTTTGCTTGCTCCGGTGGCTCTTCCAACTCCCCAAACAGTGGCGGCGATGTGGGTACTTCTGTGCCCCTCGGGGCTACGGCCGGCGCGCCCGGTTCGACCCCGGCTCCGGCCGGATCCCCCGGCGTAGTCACCGGCCACGTCGGAGACAAGCTGACCGTAATCATGCTCGGTGGCAACAAGGCGGATCTCACCCTCGTCAAGGTGGCGGACCCCGCGACCCTCACCGACCCCGACGTAAACAGCGCCGCCCCTGCCGGGACCCGGTGGGTAGGGCTCGAGATAACCAGCGTCGATCACTCGCCCTTTGCCGGTCAGGAGTCGGTCGCGGTAGACGGGATCGGGTCCGACGGCAAGACCCTGACCACGAACGCGGTAGTCGCGGGCTTCTCACACACGTTAGGCGCGTTCAAGGAGTGCACGCCCGCGGGCTCACAGGACACGGATCAGCAGGTCACGCTGTGCTCCGGGTTTCTTCTGCCCACCGGCGTGACGCTCAAGAGCGTCGGCGCCAAGGTGGGCGGCGCCGAGATCTTCGAACCCACGGCGACCGACCAGGCTATGTGGATGGTTCCGTAGAACAGGTTCGCGAGTGGATCCGAGCTGGAGCTGGATCCCAACGAAGACCGGGGTACGGGGGTCAGCCAACCTAGTTGCTCCGGCTCTAGGTTGCCCATGCCAGCGAGTCCCGCCAGGAGTCGTACACGAGGACGAGGCAAGACGTTGCACAATCGGGTTGGCGGGAGACCTCGGAGTCCGCAAACAGCAGGTCCTCGGTTCAAATCCGAGTGTCGGCTCCGGCCGCCACGCGCGAATTCGCCCCGGCGCTGACCGGGGCGAATCGATTCCGGCCACCTGACCCCTTGGCTGGCCCCCCGGGCCGTGGTCGAGCGTGTCGCGGGGGGAGGTGAGGGCGCTCGGCCATCTTCTCGAACCGATTGCAGAAGCCGGCTTCACAGAGCGGCACCATGCGCCGGCGCTGACGCTCCACGACCTCCAGGTTCCGTCGGTTACGCCTCCGAGGTCGCCGTGCTCCCGCTCCCGTACCATGCCGGAGAACGCACGAGCCGCCTCTCCGGGGCGGGCGCCCATGCGCGTTCAGACTTTGGGGGGATCCGAAGTGCGTCGCACCTTCGTACTGATCGCCGCCTGCCTTCTGCTGGTCGGATGTTCGTCGGGCGGGTCGGCACCGTCGGGAGCCGCGTCGAGCGATGGCAGTCCGGGTTCATCGGACCTGGCAGCCTCGACGGGCGCCCCGGCCGGCGGCGGGTTGCCGGCAGGGAACCGGCCGAGTGGGGCGAAGGTCCGGATCGTCAACGCGTACGCGCCCCTCGACGGGGACCCGGGGCCCATCGACGTCTACGCGGCACCGTGGGCGAGCGACGGCGACACCCCGTTGCTGTCGGTTCCCTATGGGACGGTCAGCGAGTACTTCGACCCGACGGTCTCGGACGACGCGGGCGACATGTTCCTGTCGATGTACTGGGCCGGCACCAAGGGGAACGGCAACGAGCTGGTCTCCCAGACCGAGACGCTCAAGGGGGGCGAGGTCATCACCTTCATCGTCGCCACGGGTGACTCCACGCAGGACTCGGGCCGTCGCTTCGGATCGATCCAGGCGTTCTTCCAGACGGCGAGCGGCGAGGCGTTCGGCCAATCTACGCCGGCGCCCGGGAAAGCGCTGCTCTTCGTCGACACGAACGGGACCGAGAACGTGCTGACAGCTCCGGACAGCACGGCGTGGTATTTCAGCGCGGGAACCGGCTGCACAAAGGCGATCAACGACGACACGAACACGCTGAGCGGCGTCGGTCCCGGTGGAGGGAGCACCTATCAGCTCGATCCTGGCTCCTACACCGGATCGATCCATGCCTACTCCTCGGACGACACGACGATCCCGACCTGTGACAACCCGGCGCTTGTCGGCAACCTTGCGTTCAAGGCCGTCGCCGACCAGACCGCCATCCTGCTGGTCTACGCTCCGAAGGACGGGGACCTCCGGACGCTCTTCATCCCACTTGACGGCTAGCCGAGCCGAACTCCCGTCGACCTCAGG
>CAZKXK010000220.1:0-4229 GCA_964556585.1 uncultured Anaerolineaceae bacterium | reverse complement strand
GTCCGGATTCGCGCTTGGCGTCAGCAGCGGGTTGCTGTTGGCGGGTGCGCCACGGGCGATCCTCATCCTCTCGATGATCCCGGTCGCGCTCACCTTGCGGTCGGCGTTCGCACGCGGGATGCGACCGGCGCGCCTCCTCAACTGAGTGCGGGCCTCCGCCGAGGCCCGGCGACATCGTCGCGACGTCGGCCTCGGCTAGCTAGTCCGTTCCGCTAACCGGCGGCGGGGTTCCCAGGGCATCCGGCTCGGCGGGATATGGGAGATCGCTCGACTCGTCGGCCGCTGACATCGCCGGGGCCGGCGTCGCGTCGCCCATGATGCCATCCGGTCTGTCCGACGCTCGACGCTCGGCTTTCCATCGCCGGAAGGCCGGGGTCAGGAGCACGAGGCCGAGGATCGTCGTGCCCACGATGACGCCCGCGACCCATGGCCATCGACTCGCCCGCCGACGGCGGGGCCAGCCATCGGCGACGGCTTCGCGAGCGGACGTGAGCGCTGAGCGCGAGGCGCCGACGAGATCCGCATCGGAAAGGCGCTGCCCCTGGGCCTCCAAGGCGGACACCACCTCCCCGACTGACGGAAGTTGTTCGATGTGCATCTGGACCTCCTGACATGTCGTGTCACGGATCGGACGAGGCGCGGTTGTGGATGTGGTGTGAACAGTTGGAGTGGAGCTCGTGCTCAGCATCGTTGCCTGGGAATCACACCTTGCGAGCCCCAGAGGTCACGTTTGTCAGCGGTCGGCTGACCCCGAAGGCCGAAGCGTCCAGTGCGGCGGGCGGATCGATGTGCCGTCGGAGAACCCTGTGCGTCACCCATGTGGCCGCCCAACCCACCGGGAGGTATCGAACTGGCAGGAACATGAGACCCGCACTCGCAAGCTCACGGGTGGCCGGGTGTCGCGCCGCACTGCGAACCAGGTCTCGAGCGTTCGAAGGTTTGCGCAGATCACGCACAAGGGCCGCTCGATCGTGGACGGCGCGCCTGCCGATATCGCGAAGGGTGTCCGATTGGGCGGCCGCCACGATCAGGCCGCGAGTCTCGGGCAGGGTGACGACGCGGACAAGTCGGGCAAGCCTGGTCACTGGAGGCATGTCAACTGGCCCAAGAAGCGGATCTCGACCTCTATCCCGGCACTGGAGCAGGTCCGGCGTGAGAGCTCCGGACGTGCCGTCCCGTCGTGATGGCACGTCATCTCAGCGGGCAGGACACAGGGGCTGGCGTCACGGCCCGGATCGTTCGTTTCCGCCCCGCGATACAGAGCGTCGCGGGCTCGCGTCATCGGCTCACAGCTTGATGACGCCAACCAGGAACGGGATGCACGGCTGCGATCAGGATCGCGAGGGGCGGACTTGTACCTCCGCCTCGGCCGCGCCCCGTGGGTCCAGGCGGTCGCCCGACCAGGGTGCCAGCCGCTAACGGGCAGGAGTGCCACGTCGACCCTCTTCCCGGGCGAGCAACCGCATGGCCGCGAAGAGGCCGGTGTCATCGGCGAACGGCTCGCCCTGGGGTCGCGTTACGAGCGCCGAATCCGGCCAAGTCCCGGTCGAGTGTCAGGGCCTGTTGTTCGGCTTTCGGACGGCCTCCTGGACATCGCCCAGAACCTTCTGGGCGCTGCCCTGGACCTGCCTGGCCTTGCCGCGGACCTGCTCCTGCTTGTTCCCGGTTACCTTGCCGAGCCCTTCCTCGGCCTTGCCGCGGGCCTTGTTCAGCGTGCCTTTGACGTGCTCATCGCTCATGGCAATGTCCCTTCCGCTCTGCGTGCCCATGTCGCCATGGGTCTCCATGGGATCGAGGCGAGCCCCGGTGCCCATGCCTCGGGCGTTCCGGAGGCACCGGTCAGTCTCTCGTCTCGGGCAAGTCACGTCATGACGGTCCGTCATGGGGCATGGCTCGGCCGGCGGCTGGTCCGAGCTCAGAGGGCGATGGCCGCCAGGGCGCTGATTGCCGCCGGGAAGAGCACCTGGATCAGGAGCACCCATGATCGATCGCGCTTCCTGCAGACGCCAGTGCCGATCCCGGCGGTCGTCTTCATCGTGCCGGTCAGCCTCGGAATCATCGGGCGGCAGGTGCTCGGCAGCTACCGCCTCATCGAGAAGGTCTTCAAGTGGCTGGCCCTCGACTTTCTCGCCTACCGGCGCCCGGGGCGCGGATCCGGCGGCTACCAGCGCTGGTGTACCAGCGGCTTGACGCGTTCCTCGTAGAGACGGGCGATCCGCTCCATCGCCGCCGGTGGCAGCGGGGCGAGGTCCGCGGCGGCGGCGTTCGCGCGAGCCTGCTCGGGCGTCTTTGCTCCTGGGATGGCTGCCGTCACGGTATCGGACATGAGGATCCAGCGCAGCGCCATCTGCGCGAGCGTGGCGTCGGTCGGGACCAGCGAGCGCAGCTCCTCGACCACCGCGAGGCCCGTCTCGTAGTCAACACCCGCGAACGTCTCGCCGACATCGAACGCCTCGCCGTGCCGGTTGAAGCGGCGATGGTCCGACTCGTCGAAGACGGTGTCCTTCGTCAGCTTGCCGGTGAGGAGCCCGGAGGCGAGCGGCACCCGGGCGAGGACGCCGACATCGTGACGATCCGCCTCCACGAGGAAGCGGTCCGCGGCTCGCTGACGGACGACGTTGTAGATGATCTGGACCGAGGCGACGCCGGGAAACTCGATGGCCTTGAGGGCCTCCTCGACGCGCTCCACGCTCACGCCGTAGGCGGCGATCGTCTTCGCGGAGACCAGGTCGTCGAGGGCCAGGAAGATCTCGGGCCGGTAGTAGATGGCGGTCGGGAGGCAGTGCAGCTGGACGAGGTCGAGGCGATCGACGCCAAGGTTGTCACGGCTCCGGTCGACCCAGCTGCGGAAGGCCTCCGGCGTGTACAGGGCCAGGTCCAGGGGGGCGCGACGGCCCATCTTCGTTGCCACGAAGAACGACTCGCCACTCCGCTCCCGGAGAAACTGCCCGATCAATCGCTCGCTCCGACCGTCCCCATAGACGTCTGCGGTGTCGAAGAGCGTCACGCCCGCATCGGCAGCCGCATGGAGCGCACGCAGGCCGGTGCCATCGTCCACGGTGCCCCAGTCGCCGCCGATCGCCCATGCCCCGAAGCCGATCGCGCTGACCATGCGCCCGGTCTTCCCGAGCCGGCGGTACTTCACGTCTTGTCTCCTCCGGAGTGGTGCTCGAAGCAAGGATAGGGCCGCGGAATGCAGCCCTGGAGCGGGGCAGATCCCTCGACGACGGGGAATGAACCCCGGCGCACTCTCGGCGGCGCCGCTCCGCGGGATCTGGGCGTTGTGCGTTCAGGGTCCGCGTTCGATCACCGTCAGGGCGCCCGGTCGGATCGACACGACGATGGGCGTCTTCCCCACGACGCTGCCGTCCGTCTCCACGAGCCGTTCGGGTTTGGTCTCGATCCGCACCTCCCGGGCCCGCGCTCGAATGACATGACCGGCGGCACTGATGCCAAGGTCGCGTTGGGAGAGCGCCTCCAGTCCGGCGAAGAGGCCGCGGAGCGGCCCGGGTGCCCGGATGATGATCACGTCGAGCAGGCCATCGTCCGGCTGGATCTCCCGCCGCGGCTTGATCAGCGATCCGATCTGTCCGAAGTTGGCGATGAAGACCTGGGCCGCCTTGGCGGTGCTGTGGGCTCCGTCCAGGGTGATGTGGTGCTTGACGTCGCGGACGTGACGGGCCTGGCCGACGGCCTGGGCGACGTACGCTAACTTGCCCAGACGCCGCTTCGCGACGGGACCGGTTGCCTCCATCACGCGCGCGTCGAACCCGACACCGCAGGCCACCGCGAAGTCGTGGTCCTTGCCACCGACGCGGACGCGCCCGAGGTCGATCCGTCGATGTCTGCCGTTCACGATGACGTCCACGGCGCGGTCGAGCCGGTGCGGGATTCGCAGGTTGCCGGCGAGCAGGTTGCCCGTGCCCAAGGGAATGATCCCGAGGGCGACCTTGGTATCGGCGAGGGCGTTGACGACCTGAAGCACCGCCCCGTCGCCACCGACGGCGACGACCACGTCCACCCCGGACTCCACTCCCCGGGCCGCATGACGACGGAGCGCGCTCTTGCGCCCGACGACCGCAGCATCGACTGTCCAGCCGGCCGCCTGGAGCCGCCCCTGTGTCTCGCGGACCGCCTTGCCGATCTTGCGGCCCGGGCGGCGCCGTCCGAGCACTAGCGCGTCCGTCATCCGACACTCGCCGCGGAGCCGCCGCGCTCTCGAGTGCGCG
>CAZKXK010000219.1:0-4232 GCA_964556585.1 uncultured Anaerolineaceae bacterium | reverse complement strand
GCGGGCCCGTGCGAGCGGCTGGCCCTCCCGTTCCAGCCGCTCGCGTATCCTCCGCGGGATGCTCACCGTCATCGACCAGATCGTCATCCCGTTCCTGGCCTCGCTGTTCGGCGCGGTCGGCTACCTCGGGGTCCTGCTGGCGATGGCGATCGAGTCGGCGATGATCCCGCTCCCCTCCGAGCTCATCCTCCCGTTCGCCGGGTTTCTCATCTCGGACCCGGCGAAGATCGAGCCCCTGACGAACGGTCCGTGGAGCTTCTGGATCGTGGTCGTGGTTGCCACGCTCGGGAACACGCTTGGGTCGCTCATCGCCTACGGGATCGGGGCATGGGGCGGGCGGCCGTTCCTCGAGCGGTACGGCAGGTACCTCCTGATCCGGCCGCACGACATCGAGATCGCGGAACGATTCTTCGTCCGCTGGGGCGCCCAGACCGCGTTCTTCAGCCGCCTGCTCCCGATCGTGCGGACCTTCATCAGCTTCCCCGCCGGGGTGGCCCGCATGCCGATCCGGACGTTCGTCGCCTACTCGGTCGCGGGCGCGTTCATCTGGTCGGCGGTCCTGACGTGGGCCGGCGTGCAGCTTGGCGAGCGCTGGGAGGACATCCGCCACGCGCTGCAGCCCTTCGACCTGGTGATCGGCCTGGTCGTGGTCGCCGGGCTCGCCTTCCTGCTCTGGCTTCGCCTGGGCCGTCCCGTCCCCGGGCGCCGCAACCGGTCATAGGACGCGGCCAGGCGGGTTCGGGCGCGGGCGACTCCGACCCGCGCGGACGGCGGCGGAGCCGCGTCAGGCGCCGGGTGCCAGCTCCCAGGGCGACTGGCCCGGTGCCGCCAGGTGGGAGGTGTCGTTCGCGACGAGCAGCCGGCCATCGGCGACGTGCGCGCCGGACGGCCAGCGGATCACGGTCAGGTTCCCCTGGCCCTGCGCGAACCGGCGCCGATAGTCTCGGACCGGCACGCCCATCGCCACGCAGAGCAGGACCCGATTGAACGTGCTGTGGGCCACGCTGAGCACGATCTGCTGGCCCTCGGTCGCCGGAGCGGCCCAGGCGAGCAGGTCCTCCAGGAACGCCCGGGCGCGCCGGCCAACATCCTCGCCCGATTCGCCGTCAGGGCAGCGCAGGGCTGCCGGATCGGCCTCCCAGCGCGCGCGGTAGGCAGCGTCGACGGTGTCGATCTGCTCGTAGGTGAGGCCTTCCCAGCGGCCGTAATCCATCTCCGCGAGCCGGGAATCGAGCTCCACCGTTCGATCGCCGGCCACGGCACGCGCCGTCTCGCGCGCCCGGAGGAGCGGGCTGGCAATGATCCGGTCGAAGTGCTCGGCGCCGATCCGCGCCGCGAGCGCCGCCGCCTGCGCGCGGCCGGCGGCGGAGAGCCCCACGTCGATGCCCTGGCCGAGGTGCTGCTCCGGGTCGGAGCGCTCGGTCAGGCCGTGCCGCGTCAGCACGAACGTCAACATGGTCGCCGAACTCTACGATGCCGGGTGCGACAATGGAAGGGACCGGGCCGGCGCTGCCGGCAACCACGAGGATCCGCATGAGCGAGCCCATCCACCAGGACGACGACCTCCACGGAGCTCATTCGGGCGACGCGGCGCACGCATCCAACCCGGACGAGGCGGCGCCCGCTGCGGCGGCACACGCGGATCCAGCGGAGGCTGATGCGGCGCATGGGGGCCACGCCCAGGGGACGCCGCTCGGACCGATCGACTGGGCGGCCTGGGGCGCCGGGCTGCTCGGGGTCGCGGCCGGGCTGGCGGTCGCCGTCTGCCTGTTCATCTCGACGAGCACCTAGACGCGCCCGCCGGCCCCTGACCGATGACCCGCGGCGAGTACGGCCCACAGGACGCTGCCGCGGACCGCTTTCTCGATGTCCTGGATCGGCTCGATACGCCGGACGTCGTCGCCCTCGGGGCGGCCGGGGGCGGTGTCGTCGGCACCGATGTCCGCGACCCGCAGGTGGTGGCCCGCGCGGAGCTGCGCCGTGAGCTGCGCGAGATCGCCGGCCGCGCGGGCCGCCTCGACGCGGTGCGCGCGATCGGCGGGGAGGTGGAGAACTGGGCGGGAAGCGCGCGGCACTGGTTCCCGGCCGGGGTCGCCGGCACGCTGGAGAGCACGACCTCGCTCGGTCCGCGAATGGCCGCGCTCCCGGTCGTGCTCGACGCGGCGTACGGCGTCGTCCTGGCGGACCAACTTCGCGAGACGGAGCTCGCGATCCTGCTCGGCCCGTGGCGCGACATCGCCGGCGACCCGTTCGAACCCGGCTCCCCGCATGCAGCCCTCGACGCCGGCTACCAGGATGATTGCGCGGAGGACAGACCCGACGCAGGCGCGGAGACCGACCCCGGCTAGAAGAGCCCGACCACGTTCCCGTCGGCGTCGATGTCGATCTTCTCGCCGGCCGGGTGGCTGGGCAGCCCGGGCATCGTCCGCATGTCCCCGGCGAGCGGGTAGATGTAGCCGGCGCCGGCCGCGAGGCGCACCGAGCGGACCGGCAGGCGGAAGCCGCTGGGGCGGCCCTTGAGGTTCGGGTCGTGGGACAGCGAGAGGTGGGTCTTGGCCACGCAGACCGGGAGGTTCCCGTAGCCGAAGCCCTCGTACTCGGCGAGGGCCTTCGTCGCGGCCGGGGCGAAGTCCACGCCGGCGGCGCCGTAGACCCTGGTCGCGATCGTCTCGATCTTCTCGCGCAGCGGCATCTCGTCGGGGTAGAGGAGGTGGAACTCCCCGTCGCCCGCGGAGGCGGCCTCCCAGACGGCGGCGGCGAGCGTCTCGGCACCCCGGCCGCCCTCGGCCCAGTTCGTCGCCACGACCGCGTCGCGCGCGCCGGCGCCGATCGCGATCTCGCGGATCGCCGCGTACTCGGCGGGCGTGTCGGTGGGGAACGCGTTGATGGCCACCACGACCGGCACCCCGTAGGAGCGGACGATCTCGACCTGCGCGGCGAGGTTGGCCGCGCCCTTCCGGACCGCCTCGACGTTCTCGGTCGTGAGGGCCGGGTCCAGCGGCCTGCCGGCCACGATCTTCCCTACCCCGCCGTGCATCTTGAGCGCGCGCACGGTCGCCACGACCACGGCCGCGTCCGGGACCAGCCCCGAGGCCCGGCACTTGATGTCGAAGAACTTCTCGGCGCCCATGTCGGCCCCGAAGCCGGCCTCGGTGACGACGATGTCGGAGGTGGCCAGGGCGACCCGGTCGGCGATGATCGAGCTGTTGCCGTGGGCGATGTTCGCGAACGGCCCGCAGTGGACCCAGGCCGGACCGCCCTCGAGCGTCTGGAGCAGGTTCGGCTTGATCGCGTCGCGCAGGAGCACGGTCATCGCGCCGGCCACCCCGAGCTCCTCGGTCGTGACGGCCCTGCCCGCGCGGTTCGTGGCCACGACGATCCGGCCCAGCCGGGCGCGGAGGTCGAACAGGTCCTTCGAGAGCGCCAGGATCGCCATCACCTCGGAGGCGACCGTGATCACGTACTCGCTCTCGCGGGGGATCCCGTTCTCCCTGCCCCCCAGGCCGATGATCACCCGCCGGATGGCGCGGTCGCTGATGTCGACGACCCGCGGCCAGCTGATCGAGAAGGGGTCGATCCCGAGGGCGTTCCCGTGGTGGAGGTGGTTGTCGAGGAAGGCGGAGGCGAGGTTGTGCGCGGCGCCGATCGCGTGGATGTCGCCGGTGAGGTGGAGGTTGAAGTCCTCCATCGGGATGATCTGGCTGTAGCCGCCGCCGGCGGCCCCGCCCTTGATCCCGAAGACCGGGCCGAGCGACGGCTGGCGGATGGCGACCGACGCCTTGCGCCCGATCCGGTTGAGGCCCTGCGCCAGCCCGACGGTGGTCGTCGTCTTGCCCTCGCCGAGCGGCGTCGGCGTGATCGCGGTAACCACCACGTACTTCCCGCGCGGCCGTTCCCGCTCGACCCGCTCGACGCCCGCCAGGGTCACCTTCGCCTTCGTCGGCCCGTACAGCTCCAGCTCGGCGGACCGAAGCCCAAGGTCCGCGGCGACGTCGCCGATGGGGCGCGGGGTGACGGCGCGGGCGATCTCGAGGTCGGAGGGGAAGCTCATGGCAGCGACTCCAGGGGACGGTTCGGGGCGAGCGCGCGGGAGCCGACGGCGACCCGGCCATCGGCCTGGTTTCGCGCCGCCCGCATGAGGTGGGTGAGCAGGATCGCATTGGTCAGCGGTCCGACGCCGCCGGGGACCGGCGCGATCGCGAGAATCAACGACCCTTGGCGGGGCAACCGCC
>CAZKXK010000218.1:0-4269 GCA_964556585.1 uncultured Anaerolineaceae bacterium | reverse complement strand
TCCAGGGACCGCCGCCACGGATGCCGTGGCTCCCGCCAGCGCGCGCTGGCTGTCGCTTAGCGCGCCTCGAACGATCGCTTCGAGAGCCCGTAGAAGTAGCCCTCGATGGTGAAGTCCGGCGAATCGTCGGGCTTTGCGGCCGCGCCCAGCGTCACGAAGATCGGCGCGAAGTGCTCGATGGTCGGGTGGGCATACGGCATGCCCGGGGCCTTCTCGCGGAACGCGAACAGCGTGTCCAGGTCACCCCGGCTCAGCGCCTCGGCCGCCCACTGGTCGAAGTCGATCGACCACTGCGGCGCGCCGCGCTTGCCCAGGAAGTAGTCGTGGATGTACGGCAGGCCGTGGGTCAGGAACCCGCTGCCGACGATCAGCACGCCCTCCTCCCGGAGCGGCGCGAGGCTGCGGCCCACCTCGAACAGGTGCCGCGGGTCCAGGTCCGGCATCGACATCTGGAGGACGGGGATCTCGGCGCCCGGGTACATCGCCTTCAACGGCACCCATGCGCCGTGGTCGAGCCCCCGCGTCTCCCGCTCCAGCACGGGTTCGTGCGGTGGCATCAGCGCCTTGACCCGTGCGGCGAGAGCGGGCGCCCCGGGCGCGGGATACGTCATCCGGTAGTAGCGGTCCGGAAAACCGTAGAAGTCATAGACGAGCGGCACGGGCCGTGTCGCGCTGAGCGCGACGGGCGCGGTCTGCCAATGGGCGCTGACGATGAGGATGGCGCTGGGGCGGGGGAGCGACGCACCCCAGGACCCGAGCTCGGCCATCCATGTCTCGTCCTCGAGGAGCGGCGGCGCGCCGTGCCCCAGGTAGATGGCCGGCATCGGCCGCTCGGTTGGCGTGTCTGTCATGCGGATCTCCCCACGCCAGCGTCGATCATTCTTCGCTGAAGCGCTCTTCCTTCCAGGGATCGGCCTCATTGTTGTAGCCGTATCGCTCCCAGAAGCCACGGATGTCGTGGTCCAGGAGCTCCAGCTCGCGGACCCACTTGGCGCTCTTCCAGAAGTAGCGCTTCGGGACTACCAGCCGGAGCGGGTAGCCGTGTTCCGGCTCGAGCGGCCTGCCCTCGTAGCGGTCCGCCAACAGCACGTCCTCGTCGTCGAACACGTCGAGCGGCAGGTTCGTGGTGTAGCCCTGCTCGGAATGGACCAGGACGTGGGTCGCCTCGGGCCGGACCTGGGCCAGCTCCAGGATCGCCCGGATCGGGACGCCCTCCCAGGTCGTGTCGAGCTTCGACCAGCGCGTCACGCAGTGGATGTCCGCGGTGACCGTCGCGCGGGGCAGCGCCAGGAACTGGTCCCAGGTGAACGTGAGCGGCGCCCCGACCAGCCCGTGGATACGGAGGTCCCACGCGGCCAGGTCGGCCGTGGGGACGCTGCCGTAATGGAGGACCGGGAACTTCTCGGTCAGGTACTGACCCGGTGGGACGCGCGACGCTGTCGCGGGATCCTGTCCGCGGGACCCGAAGAGGCGCTCGAACATGGGGTTCTCCGTGCGGGTGCCGGCATTCTCGCCGATCGGCGAGCTGCGGTCCACGACATGACCATCGGGGGATGGTCCACGGAGGCCCCCGAGCCGTTACGCTTCGGGCATGCAGGATCAGGACCGTGTTCCCCAGGATGCCGCCGCCCGAGCGGCCGTTGCCGGCCACCGGATCGTGGTCGTGATGCCGGCCTACAACGCCGCCCAGACCCTGGAGCGCACCTATGCCGACATCCCCCACGACCTGGTCGGGCGGATCGTGCTGGTCGACGACGTGAGTCGAGACGAGACGGTCGAGATCGCGAAGCGGCTCGGCCTGGACGTGATCGTGCATCGCCAGAACCGGGGCTACGGCGGCAACCAGAAGACCTGCTACGACGCGGCGCTGGACCTGGGCGCCGAGGTCGTGGTCATGCTTCACCCGGACTACCAGTACGACGCGACCCGTATCCCGGCCCTCGTGGAGCCGATCCTGCGCGGCGACGCGGACCTCATGCTCGGCAGCCGCTTCCTGGGCGATCCGCGGGCGGGCGGGATGCCCGGCTGGAAGTTCGTCTCCAACCGCTTCCTGACCGGCCTGGAGAATCGCGCCTTCGGCCTGCGGCTCTCGGAATACCACACGGGATTCCGGGCCTACTCGCGACGTCTCCTGGAGACGATCCCGTACCACCGCAACTCCGACGACTTCGTGTTCGACCAGGAGCTGGTGGCGCAGGTCGTGGCCGCGGGCGGCTTCCGGATCGGCGAGATCGCCGTCCCGACTCGATACTTCGAGGAGGCGAGCTCGGTCGGGTTCCGCCGGAGCGTGGTGTACGGGCTGTCGACCCTCCGCGTGGTCGCCCGGTTCCTGCTCCACCGCGTCCGCGTCCGGCCCTCCCCGAAGCTGACGCCGCGCACTCCCGGCGACTGAAGCCGAGCGGCGAGCAGGGGACACGGGCGATGCGCCGGTCGCTGCTGCGGGGCGGGCTCGGGATCGCGATCTCGGTCGTCTCGTTGTACCTGGTGATTCGCCAGGTGGACCTGGGCGCCGTCGGCCGCGTGCTCGGGAGCGCGGCGCCCGGCTGGGTCGCCGGCGTGACCGCGTGCATCGCGATCGACGTCGTGTGCCGGACAGTTCGCTGGCAGGGGCTGCTCGCCCCGATCCAGCGCGTCCGGTTCGTGCCGGTCCTGGGCTACCTCCTGGTGGGCTACCTCGCCAACAACGTCCTGCCGGCGCGCCTGGGCGAGCTGGTCCGGAGCCACTACCTGGGCGACCGCGAGAACATGAGCCGCGCCACGACCCTGGGGACCATCGTCGTGGAGCGGGTCGTGGACACCGCGGTCCTCGTCGCGATCGCGTCCGCGGCGATCCTCGTGCTCAACGTCCGGGGTGTCGTCGCGAGCGCCGTCCTGGTGGGCCTGGGCATCACCGGCCTGCTGATCGTGGGACTGGCCGCCGCGCTGGTCGCGCATCGCCTCCCCTACGCCGACCGGGCCGTGGCCGCCGTCGAGCGCTGGCCCACGGTGATCAGCCTTGCCGGCCGGCTTCGCGGGGGCCTGGCCGTGGCCGGCCGGCCACGGACGGTGGCGGTGGCGGTTGGCTGGAGCGTGGTCGCCTGGAGCGCGACGGTCGTCGGGTTCGCGGCAGCCGGCCACGCGGTCGGCGTGGAGCTCACCTGGGGCCAGGCCGCGCTGCTCGCCGCGGGCGTCTCGCTCGCCACCGCGATCCCGGCGGGGCCCGGCTACCTGGGAACGTTCGAGCTAGCCGCGGTGCAGATCGCGGCCGTCTTCGGGGTCGGATCGGATCCCGCGGTTGCCCTGGCCGTGCTGGTCCACGCGGTGATCCTCGTGCTGACCTCCGCCGGTGGAGCGGTCGCGCTGCTCCTGCTCGGGTGGCGCCGGAAGGCCGGGGTGGCGGCTCCCGCGGTCCCGTAGCGCACGATCGCCGGTGGCGGGACTCGGCGAGCCCGCCGCCTCCGGCGAGCGACGACGCTGACCGGCCTCGCGGCGGCTGCTTCGGGCCTCGCCCGAGCCCGCCCTCACGCGACCGGGCGAACGCTCTCGGTCCGACCGTTCACCCAGCCCTTGTTCCCATAGGTCGGGACGAACCGATAGCCATGGCCCGGGATGGTGGCGATGAAGTGCGGGCGCCGGAAGTCGTCACGGAGCTTGATGCGGAGGCTCCGGACATGTCGGTCCACGATCCGGCTCTCCGCCACGAAGTCCGTACCCCAGATCAGGTCCAGGATCTCGTCCCGCGAGACGATGCGCCCGGCGCGGCTGGCAAGCACGTAGAGGATGCTCTGCTCGATGCCGCTCAGGTGGGCCAGGGAGCCCCGGGCACGAACCTGCCGGTTCATGATGTCGATCTCGATCTCGCCGACCTTGATCGCCGGGATGATCGGAAGCTCGGTCCCCGACGCCCGCCGGCTGATGACGATCGAGCGCGCAAGCAGCTCTTCGGGGGAGAAGGGCACCGCGATGATGTCATCGACCCCGAGGCTGAAGGCCCGAAGGCGTGTCTTCAGGTCGCCTCGTCGGGTGAGACCCAGCACGGGCGTGACACTGCGACGCATCGTGCTCGAGGCACCCAGCCGCCGCAGCAGGTCCTCCCCATCGTCGTTGTCCATGTCGACCACGGCGAGGTGCGGCCGCCATTCCGCCAGGATCGCCTCGGCCCCGGCGAGCGATCGGGCGGCCCGGACCACGAACAGGCCGTGGTTCAGCGTCAGCTCGATCAGGTTGACGAGCAAAGGGTGTTCGTGGAGCACGAGCGCTCGTCGCGCGTCCAGTCCCGGCTTGTCGGTC
>CAZKXK010000217.1:0-4286 GCA_964556585.1 uncultured Anaerolineaceae bacterium | reverse complement strand
CGCTGGCGGCGGGTGCTCCGGCCCCGGCGCTCGCCGCGGGAGCGGCGGACGGGGATGGCGCCAGCTGCTGCTGCAGCCAGGCGTCGTAGTCGGCCTTCGTCTCGACCTTGACCTGGAACTGCATGAACTCGTGGTAGAGGCCGCAGAAGGAGGTGCACTGGCCGCTGTACGTCCCGATCCGGTCCGCGTTGAACTGGATCACCTGGTCCTTGCCCGGCGTGATGTCCCGCTGGTAGAGGAACGCCGGGACGTAGAAGGAATGGATGACGTCGATGGAGTGCATATCGAGCTCAACCGTCTCGTTCACCGGGACGTGCATCGTGGGCGGCGACCAGCCCGTGCGATCGCCGCCCGCCGGCAGCGTCCCGAAGACCGTCACGCACTTGCCCTGGTTCGCCGGCGCGTTGCAGTCCTGCCACGCCACGCCGTCGGGCGCGTAGACGAACTGCCACTGCCATTGGTAGGCGACCACCCCGATGCGGATGGGAGGCGTGGGTGTATGCGCGTCGACCGTGTTGAGGGTCTGCCATGACAGGAAGAACAGGGCCAGGACGATGGCGATCGGGATCGCGGTCCAGATGATCTCCAACCGGTTGTTGCCGTGGATCTGCGGCGGCAGCTCGTCGTCGCCCTCCCGGCGGCGATAGCGCAGGACCGCGAAGAGGATCAGGCCTTCCACGAGCACGAAGATGGCGACACCGATCGCAAAGACGAGCAGGTAGAGGTTGCGCGTGGCTTCGCCCTGGACGGAGGCCGCCTCCGGTGGGAGGGCCGTCCGCAGGTTGAAGTCGGTGCAGGCGGAGACGAGGAGCGCGAGGGCGCCGAGCGTCGCCAGCGTCCCGGCGCGGCGGACCCATCGCTTCGCTGTCTGACCCATGGGCGTGGTGGACCTCGTGCAGCTGGCGCGGCGCTCCACCGGGATGCGTCCGGCGGCTCCTCCTCGCATCGCTCCGACTCCGGGGACGGCGGAGGGGCGGAAGCGCGGGCATGATACCGAAGTGCCCGAAAACATGCGCAGATGCGCACGCGGGCGTGGGGCGTGGTTCCCGCCTCCGGCACGAGGCGGGCCGGAGGCCACCGTTCGAGGCCGCTTCGCGCCACAATCGCCCCGTGACCGCCCCCGACTCACCGCGGGCGTCGAGCCCGACCCGGATCTGCCGGATGCGCCCCGGCCCTCGCCGCTGGGTCCCCGCCGGCGCGGCGCTGCTCGCCCTGCTCGCGGGCGCCCCGGTCGTGTCCGCGCACGGGGCCGGCGTGCCTCCCGCCCCGGACGCCGCGGGGCTGGTGCTCGGCTGGTCATTCGACCCGACGATCTGGCTCCCGCTCGCGCTCGCCGCGGCTGCCTACCTGTGGGCGGTCCGGCGCGTGAACACGGCCCACCCGGCGAACCCGGTTCCGCGGGACCGGCCAGCCTTCTTCCTGCTGGGTCTCGCCGCCATCGCGATCGCCCTCCAGTCCGGCATCGAGCGCTACGACACGACGCTGTTCTCGCTCCACATGGTCCAGCACGTGATCCTGATCTTCCTCGCCGCGCCGGCGATCGTGCTGTCCGCCCCGATCACGCTCGTCCTGCGCGTCGCCACGCCGCGGGTGCGCCAGCGCTGGGTCCTGCCCGTCCTCGACTCGCGCGTGGTCAGGGTGATCGGCCACCCGCTCGTCGCGTGGGTCCTCTTCGCCGCCGTGATGTGGGGAACCCACTTCTCGCCGCTCTTCGATGCCGCGCTCGAGAACGTCTGGCTGCACGACCTGGAGCACCTGCTCTACCTGGTCAGCTCCATCCTTTTCTGGATGCCGATCGTGGGCCGCGACCCGAGCCCGTGGCGGTTGGGCTACCCGGCGCGGCTCCTCTACCTGTTCGTCCAGATGCCGCTCAACTCGTTCCTCGGGGTCGCGATCCTTTACTCGGGGACGATCCTCTACCCGCACTACGCGACCACGGGACGCCTGTGGGGTCCGTCGCCGCTGCAGGACCAGCAGGCGGCCGGCGCGATCATGTGGGGACTGGGCGACGCCGGATTCCTGCTCGGCCTGCTCCTGCTGATCGCCGCGTGGATGCGCTTCGACGAGGCGGTGACGCGCCGCCGCGAGTCGGTCGAGGATGCCCGGGCCGCGGGCCATGCGGCCGCGACGGAGGCGGCGAGCGCGGCTGGTGCGGGCACCCCGAGGGGGCCCTCCGCCTGACCGGTCAGGCCGGGATCGGCGCCTGGAGATAGGCCAGGTAGCGCTCCGGGTCGACGTTGCCGCCCGAGACGACGCCGACCACCGTTCCCCGGGCCAGCGGCAGCCCCAGGTCGTCGGCATGGAACCGGAGCGCGGCGATCGGAAGCGCTCCCGATGGCTCCACGACCAGGCGCGCCTCCTCGGCCGCCAGGCGCACGCCGGCCGCGATCTCGGCCTCCGAGACGGTCACGATGCCGTCCAGGTGGGCGCGCAGGTGGGCGAACGTTCGGGGTCCCAGCGCCTGCGTCCGCGTTCCGTCGGCGATGGTCCGCGAGACGTCGGCGGCAGACCATTCGACGATTCGACCCAGCTCCAGCGACTCGCGGGCGTCGGCGGCGAGGTCGGGCTCCACGCCGATCACGCGGGCCGAGGGATGGAGCGCCTTCACCGCCACCGCCACGCCGCTGGCCAGCCCGCCGCCGCCGATCGGCACGATCACGAGCGCAAGGTCGTCGACGTCCTCCGCGATCTCCAGGCCGCAGGTTCCCTGGCCGGCGATGATGCGATCGTCGTCGAACGGCGGGATGATCGCGAGGCCGCGCTCCGCCGCGATGCGCTCGGCGACGGCCTGCCGCTCGGCGCTTGCCGGCCCCACCGTCACCACCTCGGCGCCGTCGTCGAGGACCCTGGCGCGCTTGATCGCCGGGGCGTTGTCCGGCATGACCACGACGGCCGGGCAGCCCAGCAGGCGGGCGGCGCGGGCGACGCCCTGGGCATGGTTGCCCGACGAGTAGGTGATGACGCCACGCCGCAGCTCGGCCGGCCCCAGCGAGGCGATCGCCGTGTATGCGCCGCGCAGCTTGAACGCCCCGATCGGCTGGAGCGACTCCGCCTTGAGCAGCTGTCTGCGCGCCGGATCGCCGAACGCGACGAGGGGCGTCCGAACGGCGACGCCGCGCAGCAGGATCGCGGCGGCGCGGATTCGGTCGAGGCCGACCAAATCGCCGGGTGCGCTCACGGGCGGGCTCGCCAGTGGATGGGCCGCCGCCGCGAACGTCCGCTCAATGGGCGTGGCTGCCGCACGCGACGCAGGTGGTCGCCCAGGGGACCAGCTCCTGGCGCTCGGCCGGGATCGAGGCGCCGCACGTCTCGCAGGTCGGGTACGTACCCGCGACAAGCCGCGCGAGGGCATGGTCGACGGCGTGGAGCCGGCGTTCGGCCTGCTCGCGCAGGGCAAGGTCGCGCTGCTGAGCGAAGACGTGCGAGGCCGCGGCGGCCTGCGAGCCATACGTCATCTGGCCGGGCGCCTCGATCTCCTCGCCGAGCTCGACAAGGAGGCCTGCCCGCACGTCCTGGAGGCGCGCGCGCGCGCTGGCGATCTGGTCGGTGTCCGCAGTCACGCTGTCCATGCTACGCCGCCCCTGCGAGCATCGCACCCCTGCCCGTATACTCCCGGGGAGTACCGGGCTCGAGACCGGAAGCACCCAGGAGGCGGCACCATGGCAGTTGCGATCGACCCGGTCTGCGGCATGGAGGTCGACACGGAGACGGCGACCCTCACGAGCGAGCACGACGGCACGACCTACTACTTCTGCGGCAAGGGCTGCAAGCTCGACTTCGACGAGGACCCGGACACCTACCTCGACCCGGCCTACACCCCGCACGGCATGTAGCCACCCACGCACCGCCGGGGTGCGGACGGGCGCGGGGCCGCCAGTGGACGGCGACCGGCCTGTCGAATAAGGCGGCGATAAGTCGACCGCGGCAGACTCATCGGCGTGGGGCACGCCCACCGCCGGTCCGGCGGCCATCGCGTGGAGGCGCAGGATGCGCCATGCCCGGGGCGTCGTCGCCCTGATCACGTCGGCTCTCCTCGGCTACGTCCTCGTCACGGGCGCGCTGCCCGCGCCTGGGGCAAACGGCGATGCCGGCCAGGGCCGGGCTGCCGCGGCTCTGTCCCGGCAGGCCCCGGGCCCGGTGCCCCTGGTCGCCAAGCGCTGGCTCTGACTTTCCAGGCGCGGGGCGCCCGGTGGCGCACTGGGCGCGGGGCTCGGTCGGGCGCGCCCGTTCGCCGCGGCGCCCGGTGGCGCACTGGGCGCGGGGCTCGGTCGGGCGCGCGGCGCTCC
>CAZKXK010000216.1:0-4333 GCA_964556585.1 uncultured Anaerolineaceae bacterium | reverse complement strand
ATCGCATCGTAGCGACCGGTCTCGCGCCACAGCTCCGCCGGGTGGACCACCGGCATCTCCATCTCCTGGCAGCCGATCCGGTCCATCTCCTCGCGGATCACCTGTTCCACCCGCTTGGCAACCCGGAACCCCAGCGGCAGCAGCGAGTAGATCCCCGACCCGAGCTGGCGAACATAGCCGGCCCGGACCAGCAGGCGATGGGACGGCATCTCCGCGTCGTTGGGATCGTCGCGGAGCGTGGTGAAGAACAGGTTGCTAAGGCGCATGGCCCAAGGATACCGGCGCGCCGATCCGGCGGCACCGGCCGGTCGCCAGCCCGGGGAGCCATCGCCACCTGGGGCGCCGTGCGGTCAGCCAGGCTCGACGGGAAGCCAGTCGATCCAGGCCGGGATCGGTCGCGGGCCCGCCGGGTCCAGCTCGAGCCAGCGCACCGCGTACGCGAGGTCGAGCGGGTCCGCGGAGGCGCCGCGGACGGCCGACCGGCGCGCGGCCTCCTGCCCGAACGACGCGACGAGCGTGGCGCGAAGCTCGATCGGCGCGAGCTGGGCGCGGATCTCGTCGACGGCGCGACCGAAGCCGGGCCGGCGCCAGCGCGGTGCGACCGCCCCGGTCTCGACGGCCCGGGCGAGCTCGACCGCGCGCATGGCGAGCAGGCACAGCGTCTGGTCCTCGGGGCCCGGGCCGGCGCCCCGGAAGCGGAACGTGCGTCGCCGGGACGGATCCAACCCGGGAGACGGCGCGACGATCACGCTCCGATCGTTGCTCGGTCCCGTGAACCGCGTGTGGACGCGCGGTTAACGTCGTGTTGCGCGACGGCCGAGTCCGCGCCGGCCCCGACCGCGATACTGCACGGCGATGATCGTGCCGTTCCAGCGCAGCGCGGCGCCCGGATGACGCTCCAGCTTCTGGCCGTCCTCGTGCTGGCGGTCATCTTCGACTACATCAACGGCTTCCACGACACGGCCAACGCCATCGCGACCTCGGTGGCCACGCGCGCGCTGCGGCCCCAGCACGCGATCCTCATGGCGGCCTCGTTCAACTTCATCGGCGCGTTCGCCGGGACGGCGGTGGCGCAGACCATCGGGTCGGGCCTCGTCAACGAGACCACCACGTCCCAGGCCATCGTGATGGCCGCGCTCCTCGGCGCAATCGCCTGGAACCTGCTCACGTGGCGCCTCGGAATCCCCAGCTCCAGCAGCCATGCCCTGATCGGCGGCCTGCTTGGCGCCACGATCCTGGCCGCGGGCATGGGCTCCGTGAAGTGGAGCGGCGTCGTCGGTAAGGTCCTGGTTCCGCTCATCTCGTCGCCGGTCGTCGGATTCATCGGCGCCTTCTGCCTGATGATTGCCCTGTACTGGATCTTCCAGCGGGCGAACCGGCGGCCCCTGACCCGGGGCTTTCGGCGGCTGCAGGTCCTGTCGGCCGGGTACATGGCCTTCGCCCATGGCTCCAACGACGCCCAGAAGACGATGGGGATCGTCACCCTCGCGCTCTACTCGGCCGGCGTCATCCCGACGGTCCAGGTTCCGATCTGGGTGATCGTCATTGCCGCCAGCGCGATCTCGCTCGGCACGGCCGTCGGGGGCTGGCGGATCATGCGGACGATGGGCCGCAAGGTCGTCGAGCTGGAGCCGATCCACGGCTTTGCTGCCGAGACCACTGCCGCCACGGTGCTGCTGGCGACGGCGCACCTCGGCATGCCGGTCTCCACCACCCACGTGATCTCGAGCGCGATCATGGGCGTCGGCTCGAGCAAGGGTCCGCGCGGCGTCCGCTGGGGCGTGGCGCGCAGCATTCTCATCGCCTGGGTCGTGACGCTCCCGGCCACCGCGCTCGCGGGCGCGCTGGCCTGGGGCGCCCTTGCGACCCTGGGCATCCGATAGCGCGCTGCAAGGGAGCTGCCGCATGGTCCGCCTGATCCCCCGCGACGAGGAGTTCACCAGGATCTTCATCCGGGACGGCGAGAACCTGCTCGCCGCAGCGCGCGCGCTGGAGATGCTGGTCGTCACGTACGATCGGCTCGACGAGCGCGTCGCCGCCATCCAGGCCCTGGAGCACCAGGGCGACGAGATCGACGCGGAGATCGCCAAGCGCCTGGAGCGCGCCTTCATCACGCCGTTCGACCGCGAGGACATCCACGAGCTCACCAGCCGGCTGGACGACGTCGTGGACGGGATCCAGGAGGTCGCCGAGACGTTCGTGATCTACGGCATCGACGAACCGACGCCGGAGGCACGTCAGCTGGCCGGGATCATCGCCGGGCAGGGCGCGGAGCTGGTGGCGGCGCTCCGGATGCTCGACAAGCCCGAGACGATGCAGGCGCACCTGCGGGAGGTGCACACGCTGGAGAACAAGGCGGACGGGCTCTCGCGCGCGGCGATCGGCCGCCTCTTCCGCGAGCGGATGGACCCGCTCGACGTCATCCGGTTCCGCGATCTCTACATCGCGCTGGAGGAGACCATCGACGCGGCCGAGGACGCGGCGGAAGTGCTGGAGCGGATCATCGCCAAGGGCGGTTGACGTGGGCATGGGCGCCCACCAGGCGCCCATGCTGCCCGGACGGGCGGGCCGCCGGCCTGGTGCCGATCACGCCGACCGGCGGAAGACGTACCCGATCCCGCGCACCGTGTGGAGATAGATCGGCTCGGTGGGTACGGGCTCGATCGCGGCCCGGAGCCAATGGACGTGGACGTCCACGGTCCGTGTCTCGCCCGCGTAGTCGTAACCCCACACGTGCTCCAGGAGCTGCTCGCGGCTGAGCACCTGGCCCGGGTGGCGCAGCAGGTACGCCAGCAGCTCGAAGACCTTCGGCTTGAGCGGGACCCGCTCGCCGTCGCGCAACAGGCGATGGCCCGCCAGGTCGACGGTCAGCGCCCCGAGCTCGACCACGGGCGCCGGGGCCTCGGCGAGCTGTTCGGTCCGGCGCAGCAGCGCCCGGATCCGGGCGATCAGCTCGCGCAGGCTGAACGGCTTCGTGACGTAGTCGTCCGCCCCCAGCTCGAGTCCCACCACCTTGTCCAGCTCCGAGCTCTTCGCGGTGAGCATCACGATCGGCACGCCCGACTCGGCCCGGATGATGCGGCAGACCTCGATCCCGGAGAGCTCGGGAAGCATGAGGTCCAGCACGACGAGGTCCGGGTGGTGCTCGCGGAACCGGCTGAGCGCATCTCGGCCGTCGGCAGCGGTGAGCACCCGGAATCCGTCCATCTCGAGCGCTTCCGCGAGCGTCTCCCGGAGGGTGGGTTCGTCGTCGACGACGAGGACCGTGCGAGCCATGCGCTCCTAAGCATACGGAGCCGTGTTAACGGCCGGTTTTCGCCGACGCGGACGATTGCCGGGGCGCGCCGCCGATCAGACCTCGAGAACGTCCGCCGCGTGCGTGAGGCGGGCAAGCGTTCGCGCGCGACCCAGCGCCACCATCGACTCGAACAACGGCGGCGTCGCGGTCCGGCCGCTGATCGCGACACGGATCGCCATGAACAGGTCCCCGGCCTTCCAGCCACGCGCCTCGGCGAGCCCACGCAGGGCCGGCTCCAGCACCGGGACCGTGAAACCGGCGGCGCCGACGTCCTCGATCGCGTCGCGCGCCGCCAGCAGCCCGGAGCGGGCAGTCGCCGCGTCCCACCGCTTCGGGACCAGGAGCGCCGGGTCGGGCTCGAGGTCGTCGACGTGGAGGAAGTCCACCAGGTCCCCGATCGCGCCCAGGACCGGCAGCCGCTCGCGAACCATCGGCAGGAGCCCGACGATCTCGGCCGTCGACGGCGTGCGGTCGGCCCGGCCCACCGCGGTCTCCGCGGCGAGGAACGGCGCCAGTCGCGCCGCGAGGTCGCCGTCGGCCAGGCGGCGGATCCACTGGCCGTTGAGCCACTCCAGCCGCTGGCGGTCGAAGATCGCGCCGCCCTTCTGGATGGCGCCCGTGTCGAACCGGGCGACCAGCTCGTCGATCGAGAGGATCTCCTCCTCCGTGCCCGTCGACCAGCCGAGCAGGGCGAGGTAGTTGACGAGCGCCTCGCGCACGAACCCCTCGGCGATGTAGTCCTTGACCGCGGTCTGGCTCTTGCGCTTGCTCATCTTCGTCCGGTCCGGGTTGAGGATCAGCGGCAGGTGGGCGAACACCGGCACCGGATAGCCGAGAGCGCGGAAGAGGAGGATGTGCTTCGGCGTGTTCGAGAGGTGGTCCTCCCCGCGGATCACGTGGGTGATTCCCATCGCGGCATCGTCGACGACCACCCCGAAGTGGTAGAGCGGCGTCCCGTCGGCGCGCACGATGACGAGATCCCCGCCCAGCGCGGCGGCGTCGATCTCCACCCGGCCCCGCACCAGGTCGTCGAAG
>CAZKXK010000215.1:0-4334 GCA_964556585.1 uncultured Anaerolineaceae bacterium | reverse complement strand
CCGAGAACCGCTTCACGGGAACCAACCACGATTACGTCCGCGACGACAGCCACGCCTTCATCCTGCGCGAGCCGTCGCGCTGCATCGACTGCGGCCGCTGCGCGAACGTCTGCGCGGAGGTCGTCGGCGCGGCCTGCTACGACTTCATGCGGATCGGCTTCGACACGCTGGTGACCACGCCGCTGGACATGAGCCTCAACGACACGCCCTGCGTCTCGTGCGGGCGCTGCGCCGAGACGTGCCCCACCGGCGCGCTGATGCCGAAGCCGCGGATCCTCGAGAAGTACGAAGTGGACGAGAGCCGCTGCATCCTGTGCGGGATCTGCGTCGACGCCTGCCCGTACGACGCGCTGCGCTGCGGGCCGGACTTCGAGCTCGCCCACGTCAGCCGCGAGGAGCCGATGATCGACCTCATGGCGATCGCCGCGGTCGACCGCGAGACGGAGATGACCTACGTCCGCCGCGAGCGGGACTGGCTGGAACGCGCGATCGCGTCCGGCCGGGACGTGGGTCCGCGGCAGCTGCCCGTGCTCCCGCCGTCGCTCGCCGGGAGAGGGATCGGCAGCGGCGCCGCGCACACGGGCGACTCCCGCAACGGACACAATGGGCACGCCCCGGCCGACGGAGGCGTCGCGGGGCACGGTCACAACCGCTAGGAGCGGCGTGGTAGCGGCGTGCGAGCGCCCGGCCGCCCCGCACGGCGCAGGCTGGAGGAGAGGAACAGGTGGCCATACCGGATACCATCCCGGTCCTTGGGATCAGCTGGAGCGACGTGCTCTTCCTGGTCCTGGCGGCCGTGATGCTCGGGTCGGCCTTCCTGGTCGTGACGCTCCGCGACATCATCCGGTGCGGGCTGGCCATGATCGTCGCGTTCGGCGCCCTGGCCGGTATCTACGTGCTGCTCGGCGCCCCGCTGGTCGCAGCCGCCCAGGTGCTCGTCTATATCGGCGCGATCGCCGTCCTGATCCTGTTCGCCGTGATGCTGACCCAGTCGAAGAACGCGCCGGTCCGCCTGGTCTTCCAGGCCCAGGCGCTCCCCGCCGCGGTCGCCGCCATCGTGCTCGCGATCCTGATCGGGGTCACCGCGAGCGCCACCGATTGGGGCGCGGTGACGAAACGGATCGCGACCGCGACGGACGCGCTCGCCCGCCTGCTGTTCACCTCGTACGTCCTCCCGTTCGAGGTCGTGAGCGTGCTCCTCCTGATGGCCGTGATCGGGGGCATCTTCCTGGCCAAGCGCGAGGGCCGGGACGCGTGAGCCAGAGCCTGGACGCCTACCTCGTCATCTCCGGGATCCTGTTCTCGATCGGGACATTCGGGTTCCTGGCCCGGCGCAACGCGATCAGCATGCTGATGTCGATCGAGCTGATGCTGAATGCCGTCAACCTGACCATCGTCGCGTTCGGCGCGTTCATTCCCGCCCTCAACGGGACCGCCTCCGTCATCGCCCTGCTGGTCATGGCCGTCGCGGCGGCCGAGGCGACGGTGGGCCTGGCGATCGTGATGGCCATCTACCGGAACCGCCGCACGCCGCTCGTCGACGAGTACGACAGCATGCGCCAGTAGCCGCGGGAACCGAGCCACCCCCGTGTTCGCATCCCTGGTCCCGAACGTCACGCCCGTGCTCGCCGCGGCGGCGGCCGGCGGCGCGCCGAACAGCCTGATCAACCTCGTCCCGCTCATCCCTGCCATCCCGCTCGCGGGCTTCGTCTTCACGGCACTCTTCGGGCGCCGGATCGGGCGGGCCGCGTTCGTCCTGCCCCTGCTCGCCGTCACCGCCACCTGGCTGCTCAGCATGGCGGTGGTCTACCAGGCCCTCACCGGCGGCTTCGGCGAGCACGGCGCCGGCGTCACGCTCTGGCGCTGGATCCCGGCGGGCGCGCTCACGGTCGACGTCGGGTTCTTCGTCGATCAGCTGACCGCCTGCCTGCTGATCGTCGTGTCGACGATCGGGATGCTCGTCCACCTGTACTCGGTCGGCTACATGTCGCACGACCCGGGCCGGTGGCGCTTCTTCGCCTACCTGAACTTCTTCATGTTCAGCATGCTGCTGCTGGTCCTGGCGGACAACTTCCTGGTGGTCTTCGCGGGGTGGGAGCTCGTGGGCCTGTCGAGCTACCTGCTGATCGGCTTCTGGTACGGCAGGCGCTCCGCGGCGCTCGCGGCGAAGAAGGCCTTCATCGTCAACCGGGTCGGCGACGTCGGATTCGCGCTCGGGATCATGCTCATCTGGGTCTCCACGGGCACCCTGAACATGCGCGACGCGTTCGACCGGATCGCCGGCCTGGACCATGGGACGATCCTCGCGATCGCGCTCCTGCTCCTCTGCGGCGCGGTGGGCAAGAGCGCCCAGTTCCCGCTCCACGTCTGGCTGCCGGACGCGATGGAGGGCCCGACGCCGGTCTCGGCCCTCATCCATGCCGCCACGATGGTGAACGCGGGCGTCTACCTGCTCGCCCGGGTCAACCCGATCTTCAGCCTGGTGCCGGAGGCGATGGTCGTGGTGGCCGCGGTCGGCATCTTCACGGCGATCATGGCGGCCTCGATCGCGTTCACCCAGACGGACATCAAGCGCGTCCTCGCGTACTCCACCCTGAGCCAGCTCGGCTACATGTTCGCGGCGCTCGGCGTGGGGGCGTACGCGGCCGCGATCTTCCACCTGATGGCCCACGGCTTCTTCAAGGGCCTGCTCTTCCTGGGCAGCGGCTCGGTGATCCATTCGGTCCACGACGAGCAGGACATGAACAAGATGGGCGGCCTCTGGCGGAAGATCCCGATCACGCACTGGACGATGCTGGTCGGCACGATCGCGATCGCCGGCATCCCGCCCTTCGCCGGCTTCTTCTCCAAGGACGAGATCCTGGGCGAGGCGTACAAGCTCAACTTCGGCTGGGTCTGGGCGATCGGCGTGGTCGTGGCGGGCATGACCGCGTTCTACATGTGGCGCCTGATGGGCAAGACCTTCTACGGCGAGAGCCACGTGGACCCGGCTGTCGAACCCACGATCCACGAATCGACCTGGACGATGACGCTGCCGCTGATCCTGCTGGCGATCCCGGCGATGCTGCTGGGCCTCTGGCTTGGCCTCCCCTTCGGAAACTCCCTCCTGACCCAGTGGCTGCACCCGGTCTTCGCGGGCGCGGAGGAGACGCTGGGCCAGTCCACCCAGCCGTTTGCGCTGTTCGGCATCGACGGCGCCCTGATCCTGGTCAGCGTCGGGGTTGCCTCGATCGGCCTGGTTGCCGGCATCTGGCTGTTCGGGTTCTTCCGTCGCAACGGGCGCCGCCAGACCGTGGAGGCGATCACCGCCTCGTCAGGGGCGACCCGCTTCCTGTACCGCGCCTCGCTCAACAAGTGGTGGTTCGACGACCTGAACGACCTGCTCTTCATCCGGATCGGCGGCCGGGTCGCCAACGGCCTGTGGTGGTTCGATCGGAACATCGTCGACGGCGCCGTCAACGGGACAGGCCGGGTCGTCAGCTCGGCCGGCGGCGGCCTGCGCCGGATCCAGACCGGCCGGGTCCAGAACTACGCCCTCGGGATCGCGATCGGGCTGATCGTGATGGCCGCGGCCTACCTCGTCATCGCCGGCAGCAAGTGAGCATCGCCAACGTGCCCCTGATCAGCCTGATCACGTTCGTGCCCCTCATCGGGGCGATCGTCGTCGGCCTCCTGCCGCGCAGCCAGCCCGGGGCGATCCGGATCACCGCCCTGGTCTTCGCCCTCGTCTCGTTCGGCCTGTCGCTGCTCCTGCTGATCGGCTTCAACCCGACCAACCCGGCCTTCCAGTACCAGGAGGTCCACGACTGGATCCCCGTCTTCGGGATCCAGTACAAGGTCGGCGTCGACGGCCTGTCGACCCTGCTCGTGGTCCTGACCACGACCCTCAGCTGGATCAGCATCCTGGCCTCGTTCCGGCCGATCAAGGAACGGCTCAAGGAATACATGATCTCGTTCCTGATCCTCGAGGTCGGCCTGATCGGCGTCTTCGTCGCCCTCGACCTGTTCCTGTTCTACATCTTCTGGGAGGTCGTCCTCGTCCCGATGTACCTGATCATCGGGATCTGGGGCGGCTCGAACCGGATCTACGCCACGATCAAGTTCGTCCTGTACACCCTGGTCGGCTCGCTGCTGATGCTGGTCGCGATCCTGGCCACGGCGTTCAGCTACCAGGGCGCGACCGGCTCGTGGGTCGGCGCCTTCGACTTCGTCACCCTCCAGCAGTTCGCCCTGACGTCGGGCTTCGCCAACAACCTGCAGGTCTTCGCCTTCCTGGCGTTCTTCCTGGCCTTCGCGATCAAGGTCCCGATGTTCCCGTTCCACACCTGGCTGCC
>CAZKXK010000214.1:0-4347 GCA_964556585.1 uncultured Anaerolineaceae bacterium | reverse complement strand
TTCTTCGAGATGCTGGGCAACTGGAGCTTCGGCGACTACTTCAAGCGCGAGGCGATCCACTGGGCCTGGGACTTCCTCACCAACGATATGGGGATTCCGGCCGATCGCCTGGCCGCGACCACGTACAAGGACGACGAGGTCGCCTGGGCCATCTGGCGCGACGAGATCGGCCTCCCGCCCGAACGAATGGCCCGCTGGGGCGATGTCGACAAGGGTGACGACGCCAACTTCTGGCGGATGGCGGAGACGGGCCCGTGCGGTCCGTGCAGCGAGATCCATTTCGACCGGGGCGCCCACCTCTCCGAGGGACCGCACTGCATTCCCGATCACAGTGAGCAGTGCCCGCGCTGGCTCGAGATCTGGAACCTGGTCTTCATGGAGTTCAACCAGCTCCCGGACGGACGGCGCGTGCCGCTGCCGTTCCCGAGCATCGACACCGGGATGAGCCTGGAGCGTCTCGCGTCCGTTCTCCAGGGTGTCCAGTCCAACTACGACACGGATCTCTTCACGCCGATCCACGAGACGCTCCGCCGCCTCCTGGGACACGACCCGGAGGCGTTCGAGGCGGGCCGCTTCAGCTACCAGGTGATCGCCGACCACAGCCGGGCGATCACGTTCCTCATCGCGGATGGCGTGCTGCCCTCCAACGAGGGCCGCGGTTACGTCCTGCGCCGGATCCTGCGGCGGGCGGTGCGGCACGGCCGGCTGTTGGGCCGGCGCGAGCCGTTCCTGGCGGAGACCGCCCGGACAGTCGTCGAGGTGATGGGCGACGCGTACCCGATGCTGCGCGATGAGCGCGAGCGCATCCTGGCCGCGATCGCGCGCGAGGAGGTCCAGTTCGCCCGCACGCTCGACGCGGGGACGGTGCAGCTGGAGGAGGCGCTCATCCCGCTGACGGACGCGGAGCGGGTCGTGGGAGGACGCCCGGAGGACGTGCCGTCGGACGCGCCCGTCCTGCCCGGCGCCGTCGCCTTCAAGCTGCACGACACGTACGGGTTCCCGATCGACCTGACGATCGAGCTCGCGGCGGAATACGGCGTCCGGGTGGACCGCGGCGGCTTCGACGTGGCGCTCGAGGAGCAGCGACAGCGCAGCCGCGGCGGCCGCAAGGCGGAGCTGGCACGCCACGCGCAGCTGACCGATCTGTACGAGGGGATCCAGCGCCGCGCCGGCGAGACGGTCTTCGTGGGCTACGAGACGACCACGGCGGAGTGCCGGGTCCTGGCCATCCTGCGCGACGGGATCGCCTTCGACGAGCTGAGCGGCTCGGGCGAGGCGGAGGTGATCCTGGACCGCACGCCCTTCTACGCGGAGGGCGGCGGACAGGTCGGCGACCGGGGCGAGCTGCTGGAGGCCGGCGGCGGCTCGCGGCTCTTCAGCGTCGAGGAGACGGTGCGTCCCGCCGGCCGGCTGGTGGTCCATCACGGGAAGCTGCACGGGCGTCTCCGCACCGGCGAGATTGTCAGCGCGGTCGTCGACCCCGAGCGCCGCGCCCGCACGATGCGCAACCACACCGCCACGCACCTGCTCCATCGGGCCCTGCGCAACGCCGTCGGCCCGGCGGCCCGCCAGGCGGGCTCCCTGGTCGCGCCGGACTACCTCCGCTTCGACTACCCGTTCGAGCGGGCCCTCACGGAGGACGAGCGACGACGGATCGAGGACGAGGTCCGCCGGGTGGTTCGCGAGGACCGACCCGTGACGACCGCGCTGCTCCCCATCGGCGAGGCGATCGAGGCGGGCGCGGACGCGTTCTTCGACGAGAAGTACGGGGAGATGGTCCGGACCGTGCGGGTGGCCGACTACAGCTTCGAGCTGTGCGGCGGGACGCACTGTCGCGCCTCGGGACAGGTGGGCAGCTTCGTCATCACCGCCGACCGGAGCATCGGGACGGGAGTGCGCAGGATCGAGGCGCTCACCGGCGATGCGGCCGATGCGCACCTTCGCCAGCGGGTGGAGCTGCTGGCGGAGATCGCCGGCCACCTCGGCGCCCAGGGCGTGGAGGCCGTCCCCGACCGGATCGCGGCGCTGGAGGCGGAGCTGCTCGAGGCGAAGCGCCGCCTGCGGGCCGGCGCCGGCCTCGGCGTCCCGAAGGCGGCAGAGCTGGTCGCCGCGGCACGGGAGGTGGCGCCGGGGATCCGCCTGGTCGCCCGGGCCGGCTCCTGGACGACGATCGAGGAGCTCAAGGCGGCCGCCAAGGAGACGCGGTCGCGTCTGCCGTCCGGGGTCATCGCACTGGGACTCGAGGCGGATGAGCCGCAGCTCTTCGTGGGCGTGTCCGACGACCTGGTCGCGCGTGGCGTCTCCGCCGGCGCCCTGGTCCAGGCTGGCATGCCGCACATCGAGGGAAAGGGCGGCGGGCGGCCGGAGATGGCCCAGGGCCGGGGTTCGCGGCGCGACGGCCTCGCGGCTGCCCTCGAGGCGATCGGCGCGGCGCTCGTCGCGGGCAGCGGCGGCTAGGCGGCGCATGGCCTTCCTGCGGCGGTTCTGGCAGCGCGACGGGGGCCAGCAGCTTGCCGCCTGCACCGCGCTCGACGTCGGGACCGAGTTCGCCAAGGCGCTCGTCTTCGAGATCGACGCCCAGGGCCACGGGACGGTCCGCGGCGTCGGGAGGAAGCGCCAGGGCCTGGCCCACATGCAGTCGGGCACCGTCGCGGACATCGCCGCGGTGGTCGACAACTGCGCGGTCGCGCTCCAGGAAGCCGAGGAGATGGCCGGCTTTCGGCCGACCCAGGTCGTGATCGGGATCGCCGGGGAGCTGGTCAAGGGTTTCACCACATCGCACAGCCAGGAGCGCCGCAAGGCCGACGCGCCGATCACCGAAGCCGAGCTGCAGAAGCTCATCGACGGCGTGCAGCACGCGGCGCTCATCGAGGCCGAGCGGGCGATCACGTGGGAGACGGGCCTGCCAAACGTCGACGTGCGGCTTGTCCACGCGGCCGTGACGTCCGCCAGCATCGACGGGTACCCGGTGACGAACCCGGTCGGCTTCCAGGGGCGGCACGTGCGGATCGGGATCTTCAACGCGTTCGCCCCGCTGGTCCACCTCGGCGCGCTGGAGAGCGTCGCCGCCCAGCTGGACCTGGAGCTGCTGGAGATCGTCGCCGAGCCATACGCCGTCGCCCGCGTGCTCGCCTCCGAGCAGGTCCAGCAGGCCGGAGCGCTGTTCGTCGACATCGGGGGCGGCACCACCGACGTGGCGCTCGTCCGGGCGGGCGGGATCGAGGGGACCCGGATGTTCGCCCTGGCCGGCCGGGCGTTCACCAAGTCGCTGGCCGATCGCCTGGACCTGCCCTTCCCGCGCGCCGAGTCGCTCAAGGTCGACTACGCGCGCGGCATGGCGCTCGGAGAGCGCGAGGCGATCGCGGAGATCGTGGGCGAGGACGTCGCGGTCTGGGCCGCGGGCGTGGAGCTCGTGCTGGACGAGCTGTCGGGAGGCGACCTGCTGCCCGGGCGGATCTACCTGTGCGGCGGTGGCTCGCGCCTGCCGGAGACGGCGACCGCGCTCCGCGATCCGGAGTTCTCGAAGCGCCTGCCGTTCAGCCGGCCGCCCGAGGTCGTGGTCATGCAGCCGTCGATGGTGGAGTCCATCACGGACGCCACGCTGCTGCTGGTGGACCAGCAGGACGTGACACCGCTGGGCCTGGCGTACCAGGCGATCGAGCTCCAGCAGGAGCAGGATCCGCTCGACGCCGCCCTGCGCCGCGTCCTTCGCGCGATGAAGCTGTAGCGTCGTCCCGATGGCCATCTTCTACCTCGACATCGACGACGAGATCACGTCGGCGGCTGCCCGGATCCGCGGCACCCGCGACCTTGCCGTGGTGCTGGTGTTGCCTGCCGGGTCACGGATCGCGACGAGCCGGATCAACTTCCGGCTCCTGGCGCGGGAGGCGCAGCAGCGCAGCCGGCGGCTCGCGATCGTGGCGCCGGAGGCCTCGACACGGGCGCTCGCGGCCGCCGCCGGGTTGCCGGTCTTCGGGTCGACCCAGGAGTACGAATCGTCGCTCGCCGAGCGCGGCCAGGTCAGCGACGGTGCCGCCTTCACGGAACCTGCGCCGGCGGGCGGCGAACGCCTTCCGCCCGTGGGCCGGGGCACACCCCCGGGGCCGCCGGTCGGCCAGGCGCGCCGCCTGACCCCGGACGAGCTGGCCGCCCGCGACGCCGCGCTGGCCGGCGGGGTCGCGGGCGCTCCCGGTGGCTCGCCAGGGCGTGCATCCTCGACCGGGCCGGACGGGGACCGTCGCGGCGCGCGCGGCGGCCTCCCGGCGCGGTCGGGCGCCACCGGGCCGGGCGCGTCGACGGGGCTCGGAGCCGGCCAGGATCGGCCGGCGGCCGCCCGGCCACGACGCC
>CAZKXK010000213.1:0-4350 GCA_964556585.1 uncultured Anaerolineaceae bacterium | reverse complement strand
ACGGATCGTACGGGCTGTCCGGCCCGTGGGTTCGAGCGTACGTGCCGGGTGAACCGGTCATAAGGGACCGTACGTACCTTCACGCGGCCCCGGTTGCCGAGTGCCCGCCCCGCCCTCCGAGGAGAGTCGATGACGGATCGTCATGACGCCATGGCGATCGGTGGCGACACTGAGCGTGACGGCCCGGCCCTCATGACCGCTGTGGCGCCTGTGGCCGCAGCGAATCTCAGGACGCCCACCGCGACGCCTCTCCGAGAAGAAATGGAGCGCAACATGGTTGCCGTGCTCGAGCTAACAGAGGTCGCCGAGCGACCGATCATCGAACGGCGAGTCAGCGAGCGACGGCTTGGTGAGCGGCGGGTCGGCGAGGGCGAGGTCACTGCGGCTGACTTCTTCAAGGGGATGCCTGCGCGCCGAGAGCGCCGGAATGCGCACCTCTTTCAAGGGGTTGACGGTTCCGAAGGCGGACACATCGTCGCTAGGCCCTGCCTGATCTGCGGTTACGGCGAGGCGGGCCATCTCAGCCTGACCGGCCCCGAGTAGGAGGTCGTCACTGGGTTGCTGAACCAGCGCGAGCCACCGGCGCTCATGCGCCGCAGCATCCTCCGCAAGCTGACCTCGAGGCTCCACATCCGCTGAGGCCCCGCCCCAGGGCCTGTGGCCGAAGTGCCGGGCGCCGGAAGCGGCCTACGGCGCCGGGATCACCAGGCGCTCACCCACCTGGATCAGACCTGCATCCGTGATCGAGTTCGCGTCCACGATCGCGTTGACGGTCACGCCATACCGGGCGGCAATGCCCGTGAGCGTTTCGCCCGCCACCACGACGTGGACCCGCGCCGTCCCGGCCGGCGACGGTCGGGAGGTGGTGCCTCGCGAGGAACCAGGCGAGGCGATGGAACCGGGTGTCGTCGCCGGCCGGCTCGAGTCCCTGGTCGCGAACACGGCGATCGAGGCCGCCGGGCTGGCCGTCACGGTGCCGACTCCCGCCTGCCGCAACCAGTCGGCGATGACCGGGCCGGCCAGGTACGTGGCCACGGCCAGGGCGACCGCGGCGACGATGACGGCGACAGCGCGATGCCATCGACCGGACCGGGGTGACGCCGGCACCGGATCGCCGGCCGCTGCTGCCCTGGCGGCCGGGGCTGGTCTCGCGGCTCGGGTCGCCACGAGCGTGGACGCGGGCTCCGGCGCAGTCGAGCGTCCCGGGGCCGCCCCGGCCCGATACCGCGCGCATTCGGGGAAGCTCCCGCTGAGACAGAACGTCGCCTGGTGGTCGAGCTCGATCGGCCGCGGTCGGTCCGTCGCGCGGCAGCGATGAGCCTCGCTCGGGAACGAGAACCGCGTGACGGGGTCGTCGGGTAGCCCCAGCAGCGGGCAGCTGGGGGACTCGGCCCGCCGAGCGCGATCCGATTCGATCATCTCGCCCGAGGTCCGGCCCGCACGAAGATCACCGCGCCACGCGGGCGGGATGGCCGATCACGCCGCCACCGGCGAGCGACCCGAGCCGCTCCCGCAGGCGTCGCCGAGGGAGGCGCGCGCAGGGATCATCGCCATGATTGTATGCGTGCCCCAATCCGCACCCGTGCCAGACTACGGGCCTTGCCGCGCGTTCGCGGCACACACGGGGAGGGAAGCGAAATGGCCACGGGAACCGGCACCAAGGACGACCCCTGGGTCCTGAAGACCCCGCCGGGCACATCGGAGTACACGATGTACCGCGACAACGCGGCCGACCCGCCCGTGATCGTCTGCCAGGTCGGTGGGACGAAGCTGCTGTACGACGCCCGCGCGATCGACGACCTCCACGCGATGCTCAAGGCGCATGGCGACTGGATGCCGCTCGGCGGCGCTGACGAGCAGAAGCCGGCGCCCGACGGCTCGGTCGAGAGCTGGGGACGCTCGGCGTCGAACCCGATCGGCGGCTGGTACGGCCTGAAGAAGGGTCTGCGCGGCCGGTTCGGTGTGTACATGCCGCCGCTGCTGGAGGCCCTCGGCCTGGCCGAGGTCACCCACGACGCGAAGAACAACCGGATGCGCGCGATCGGCTGAGATCGCTCGCGACCGGCCAGGCGAGGCCGGCGTGACCCGGACCGGCCGGAATGGGGGCCGGCGCGACCCGGGTGGGCGCACCAGCGCCGAACCCGTGATCGACTCGAATTCGTCCTGCCATTGAACCAGGAGGAGCGCTGAATGTGGACGCTGGGCACGCCGGCGCTGGAGCTCGTGGTGCGCGCGGCGCTCATCTACCTGGTCTTCTTCGGCGCCCTCCGCCTGTTCGGCAAGCGCGAGATCGGCCAGTTCACGCTCTTCGACCTGGCCCTGGTGCTGCTTGCCGCGAACGCGGTCCAGCCGGCGATCACCGGGCCTGACGCCTCGATCCCCGGCGGGCTGATCGTCATTCTCACGATCTTCATCCTCAATCGCGGCGTGGCGATCCTGCGGATCCGCAGCTCGTTCGTTCGCCGCATCCTCGAGTTCGGGCCGACGGTGATCGGGCGCGACGGCGCCTGGCTCCTGCCGGCGCTCGTCCGGCAGGGCCTGGACCTCATCGATGTCGAGGCCGCCCTGCGCGAGCATGGGCTCGACGAGGTCGCGGAGATGAAGCTGGCGACCCTCGAGGCCGACGGATCGATCAGCATCGTCGCGGTGGACGGGACGGAGTCAGCCGGGGCCAGGCGCCGCCGCAGTCGATCCCGCCGGCCGATGTGAGCGGGCCGTCCTGGCCGGTCGGACCTTCGCTGGATCAGGGTGCCGGCGACGCGAACAGGTTGCCGAACGGGTTGGTGCCGCCCGCTCCCGAGCCCATCATCATCTGGAGCAGCTGCGACGCGTCCTGGGTCTGACCGGCCGGCGGGGCCTGGATCGCCAGGCTCCCGCTGTGGGCCTTGACCGTCAGTGCCAACGTCAGCGTGCTCCCGCTGTCGGAGATCGTGGTGCTGACCTTGGAGAGCTGGTTCGACTGCTGGTCGATCCAGAACGTCACCGGAATGTCGGGCATCGTGGGAGCCAGGGAGGGGAGCGGCACCGCGCTCGTGCCGGCCATCGACTCGGCCTTGGTCAGCCACGACACCACGCTAGACCCGGCGATGGTCACGGTCACCACCTGCTGGTCGCGACCGTCGAGCTGTTGGGTTCCCCCCGAGGTGATGGTGATGCCGGGATCCTGGAGGAGCGGGGCCAGCATGGCGGCCGGGTCCTGCGACGGCTGGGCGGAGGGCACCGGAAGCGACGAGGGGACCAGGCCCGCCGCGGTCGACAGCGGCAGCGAGTACCACGTTGCACCCAGCGGGCTGGCCGTGAGATAGGCCGTCCCGCCCACGACCCGCACGTCCGCGGTCACGTCGGTCGCACCCTGTACGCCCTTGAGGTCGAGGGTGAGCTCGCCCTGCTGGCTGGCCTGGTCCATGGACACGGTCAGGCTCGACCCGCTGATGTTCATCGTGGTCCCATCGGACTGGGCGAGCGTCCCGTCGAGCGCCAGCGTGACGTCAAGCGGCCCGGTGAGCTTCGATGTTGCCAGGAGGCTCCCCGTGAGCAGCGCGGACGGATCCGGCGGCGGCGTCGGGCTGGGCGTCGGGCTGGGTGTGGCGCCGGCGCTGCACGCGGCGACCAGGGCCGCGACGGCCATGACGGACACCAGGCGCGCGGCGGCTCGGTTGCGGTTCGGAAGGTGCATCGTGTTCTTCCTCGTGCCAGGGCATAGCAGGGGCAGGTGGGTCGGCGTCCACTGTGCCATGTCCGGGCCGCACGTCAAGTGATCAGTCGGGGCAGGACCCGCGGGCCGGGGGCGCGTGGGGGCCGGCCGGACTCCGCGGGGTCGACGCGGTCCGGTCAGGCAGGGGCCATCTCTGGTCGTGGCCGAGAAAGCAGGTCGCGTGCGGCGGGAGCGTCCGCGAGCAGCTCCATGAGCTCGAGCGCGAACTTGTTCACCGCGCAGGGCCCGCTGTGGCGTGCGGCCATCTCGATGAGCTCGCCGAGACGTGCCGCGGCCTCGGCGTCGCGCCCGTCCAGGAGGTCCAGGCCGAGCTCCTCGCGGACGGCCGTCGCGAGCAGGGTGGCCACGCGGTCGTCGAGCTTGGCGAGTCGAAGGCGGGTGGCCAGGTTCGGTGGCTGGGAGTGTTGGATGTCCATGTCGCCTCCCTCGGGCGGTGCCGTCCGCTCCTCCCGGCAGGGCGACGCGCTCACCCCGCCGCGCCGGACGGTCCCGGGGCGCCGACCGCTCTCGAGACCTCCCGCCCGACACCTGAGGGATATGCCGGTGGCGACCCGCGGTCCAGAGCCGTTGGTAGCGAAGTGAGCCGCCCGAGGCATCGCTCGGTCGTCAGCGCCTACGACGGGTCGTGGACCGGG
>CAZKXK010000212.1:0-4364 GCA_964556585.1 uncultured Anaerolineaceae bacterium | reverse complement strand
CGCCCAGTCATCGGGCACGGCGATGGTGCGGCGCAGCCAGATGATCCCGTTGGCCCAGGGAAGCCTGGGCTCGGACTTCTCCCACAGCGTCGGCACCGGCACGGTGCCCCAACCGCCGTCGTCCAGGGCTGGTTCCCACCAGGCGCGCCGGGCGCCTGGGACGACGTGCCTTGGCGGGGGCACCGCGGCGCCGAGCGCGCCGCCAGGCGCGCCGAACGGGCCGCGCGCCGCGCGGAGCGGCGGAGCGACCCGTTCCTGGCGATCATCGTGGGGCTCTTCCTGGTGGCTCTCGGGGCCTTCTTCCTCCTCCGCCGGACGTTCGACATCGACTGGGCCGTCGTCTGGCCGGTCGCGCTGCTCGCGCTGGGCGTGGTCGTGCTGGTCGCCGCGATCCGGCCCCGTTCCGGTTGACACACGCCACGGGACTCCTCGTCGCGTCGGCGGTGATCGGGATCGCCGCCGGCCTCTTCCTGCTCGCCCGGGGCCTGCGTGCCTATCGGGCCGGCGAGCCGGTCCGCGGAACCGGCACGAGCCGGATCGAGTCGCTCGCGGCGGGCGAAGTCCGGCTCGTCGGGACGATCGAGGCGGGACCGGTGGCGCTGGTCTCTCCGCTCCAGAGCGTTCCCTGTGTCTACTACCGCGCGAGGATCCTCGAGGACCGGGGCAAGGAGCAGACGACGATCCTGAAAGAGGAGCGCGCGGTGGGCTTCCGGCTCCGGGACGCCACCGGCTCGCTGCGCGTGTTCCCGCGCGACGCCCGGTGGGACGCGCCCATGTGCTTCCGGGACCAGAGTGACTGGTCGGGCGAGGACCCGGCCGGCCTCGACCTGAACAACGGGCCCGCCGTGACGTCGGCCACGCCCGATCGCGAGGCCGCGGTCGCTGCGCTTCTCACGGTTCACGGGACCGGGGGCGAATCCGCCGACGGGCCGGGCGGCGTCCCGGACGGCGGGCCGCTCGGGGTGCTCGCGGCAAGCGGCGGCGAAGGGAACCTGATCGCGGGCCTCGGTGGCGGCCCATTCGGCCTGGCGAAGGGACGGCGCCACTACGAGGAGCGGCGGCTGGCGCCCGGGGACATCGTGACGATCGTGGGAAGCGCCGTCCCGTTCCACGACCTCGACGACCCTGCCACGGCCGACCGCGACGAGCCCACGCTCGCCCTCGATGACCCGGAGGTCGCTCGGAACGTCGCTGAGGCACGTGCGGCCGGCCTCCTGAAGGCCTCCGCGGACGAGGCATGGGGCAACGCGGCGATCCCCGGCTTCGGGATCGGGCGGCCGGCCCGGGCCCCCGAGCTTGATCCCGAGGCACGGCCCCTGCCGGTCGCCCCGGCCGAGGAGTCGACCGCCGCGGCGGCGATCTTCGACATCGCGCCCGGCGAGCTGGTCATGGCGGCCTCGCCCGACAATCCGCTCATCGTGCGTGCTGGAAGCCCGGGCGAGGCCGTTGCCCGTGACCAGGGCGCGCTCACGCAGGGCCTCGTCGGCGCGGCCCTCGCGATCGTCGCGGCGATCGTCCTCGCGCTTGCCGTCCAGGGGGGCGGCTGGTGAGCCCGCTGGCCGGCGCGGCGCTCTTCGGGGTCGTGCTCGTCGTCGCGGTGCTCGTCCTCCTGACCGTAACCACCTACAACGGGGTGGTCGCGCTGCGCACGAGGATCGACCGGGCCTGGGGCAACGTCGAGGTGGCCCTCAAGCAACGCTACGACCAGCTCGCCGAGCTCGTGGCGGCGGTCCGGGACGTCATGGCCTTCGAGCGGGCCGTCGTCGAGGAAGTCAGCCGCCAGCGCGCCCGCTACGCGCCGGCGGCTCCGGTCGCGGAGCAGGCGGCCGTCTCCGACGCGACGAGCCAGGCGGTCCGGTCGCTCCTGGCGGTCGTCGAGAACTACCCACAGCTGCGCTCCCAGGACAACGTCCTGCGCCTCCAGGCCGAGATCGAGCGGCTCGAGCAGCAGATCGCCGACCGGCGCGAGCTCTACAACGACCAGGTCTACCGGTACAACGCGACGATCGCGCAGGTCCCGGCGGTCGCCCTGGCCGGGCCCCTGGGCTGGAAGCCGCGCGCCTTCTTCGACGCCGAACCCGCGGCCGACGAGTCGCCGTCGGTGGTCCTGTTTCCACCCAAGGGTCCCGGCCCGGACGGCTCGGACGCCGCTCGATAGACTGGCGGGCGCAGGTCGCGGACCTGGTCGATGGTGCCAGCCGGGCGCGCACCGACTCGGAGGATGGGATGGAGACCAGCGTGCCAGGCGGGGATGGGTCGGCTGCCGCCGTGGCCGTCTCGGCCGTGCCGGCCGCCCGGGTCGACGGCTCGTCGGGCTTCGAGGTGGCCGGGCCGGACGACGCGCCGACCCTCGTCTTCCTCCACGGCACGCGCGTGACACGGGCGATGTGGGAGCCGCAGGTCGCCGCTCTCTCCGGCCAGTACCGCGTCGTGACGCTGGACCTGCCCGGGCACGGGGTCCATGCCGAGGTGCCCTTCCGCATGCCCCAGGCCGTGGACTTCGCCCGGTCCGTCATCGAGCAGACCGGCGGGCACGCGATCGTGGTGGGCCAGTCGCTGGGCGGGTACGTCGCCATGGAGCTTGCGGCTGCCCACCCGGCGCATGTCGCCGGCCTGGTCCTGTGCAACGCCGCGACCGAGCCACGCACCGTCGCCCGTCGCGCGCCGCGCACCGTGGGCGCCTACGTCGCGGGCCGGGTCGGCGAGCGATACCTGGGGCGCGGCGGTCCGGAGCGCTCCAGCGGGCACACCGCCGGGCCGCTTCCGCGTGCCACGAACGGCTGGCTGTTCAAGGGCGGCTACAGCGCCGTGATGATGGCGCTTCGCACGTCGTTCCTGACCCGGCTGGCCGCCTATCCGGGGCCGGCGCTCCTCGTGAACGGCGCCAACGACCCGCTCTTCCGGCGCGGCGAGGGCGCATTCCTGGCGGCCTGTCGGGATGGCCGGCTGCGCGTCATCGAGGGGGCCGGCCACCTGGTCAACAGCGAGCAGCCGGCAGCCTTCAACGAGGCCGTGCGCGAGTTCGCCGAGACCGTCTTCAGGCGTTCTCCGCGGCAGTAGGGCCGAGCACCTCCCGGACCTCGTGGGCGATCTGGACGTCCTCGCGAGCCGCGATGACGAACGTGCGGACCGCCGAGCCGGGCCTGCCGATCTCGCGATCGGCGCCGGGCGCCCGGTTGCGCTCCCGGTCCACGCCGACACCGAGGAACGCCAGGTCGGCCGCGGCACGCTCGCGGACCTCCGGCGCGTTCTCCCCCACCCCGCCGGTGAACACGAGGGCGTCGAGGCCGCCGAGGGCGGCCGCCATCGAGGCAACCGCCGCCCGCAGGCGGTGGTGATAGACGTCGAGCGCCAGGATCGCATCGGGCATTCCCGTCCGGGCCGCCGCCAGGATCTCCCGCATATCGGCGGTGCCCGCCAGGCCGAGCAGTCCCGAGCGGTGCTCCAGCGTCGCGGCCAGCTCCGCCGGCGGCATCCCCACATGCTCTTCCAGCCACAGGACCAGGCCGGGATCGATGCTCCCCGACCGGGTGGCCATGACCAGCCCGTCGAGCGGCGTGAATCCCATGGTGGTGTCGACGGAGCGGCCGTCGCGGACCGCCGCGAGCGACGCCCCGGCCCCGAGGTGGCAGGTGACCAGCCGCACGCCATCGAGGGAGCGCCCCAGGAGCTCTCCCGCGCGCCGCGAGGCATAGGCGTGGGAGAGTCCGTGGAAGCCGTACTTGCGCAGGTCCCAGCGCTTGCGCCACTCGGATGGGATCGCGTAGGTAGCGGCCCCCGCCGGCATGCCCGCGTGGAATGCCGTATCGAAGCAGGCGACCGCGGGCACGTCCGGGAGAACGGCGGTGACCGCCGCGAGCGCGTCGAGCGACTTCGGCTGGTGGAGCGGGGCAAGATCGGTGAGGGCGCGGAGGTGCGCCACGACCTCGCGGTCGATCCGGATGGGCTGCGTGTAGCGCGTTCCCCCGTGGACGATCCGGTGCCCGACGGCGTCGACCGGCCCGAACCCGCCGACGGCGCTCGCCACGGCGGCGGCCTCGGCCAGCCCTCGGGGCGCGGGCAGGTCCGCCGACCGCACGATCTGGTCAGCCGGGTCGAGCACCCGGAGCTTCAGGCTGCTCGACCCCGCATTGACGATGAGGATTCGCACCGATCGGCCCCGTTCAGCCGGGCCAGGACCAGTCCCGGACCTCGGGATCGTCGTCGCCCTCCAGGCGCGTGTAGGCCCGTGCGAGCAGGCGCCGGTCGACCATCATCTGGCGGACGTGGGCGGCCCGCTGGCCGAGGCCCGGCACGCGGTCGATCACGTCGATCACGAGGTGGAACCGGTCGAGGTCGTTGAGCATGACCATGTCGAACGGCGT
>CAZKXK010000211.1:0-4364 GCA_964556585.1 uncultured Anaerolineaceae bacterium | reverse complement strand
AATCCGCCCCGGTTGTCGCCGGGGCGGATCGATTCCAGCCCTTCTGAACCCTAGGCTGACCACGGCGGGCAGTCGCCGAGCGTGTCGCGGGGGGAGGTGAGGGCGCTCGGCCATCTTGTGAAGTGGGATGGTCGGCCGACACGATGCCGGGATCGTGCTAGCGTCGTCGTCTTCCGGTTCGATGGAGGTGGGCGACATGAGCCTCGAACTACCGTGATGGGGTTGCTGGCACGGCCCGGACACGCGTCGGTCACCGTCCACGAATACGGCCGCGACAGCCTCCTCGTCTGGGCCAACCTGCTCCTGGCCCCGCTGCTCGCGGCGCTCGGGTTGCGGATCGGTATCCAGTCCGAGGAACAGCTCGCGGCGAGGATGGAGGCGGATACTGCTGCGATGCGCAGGCGCGGCTACCTCGTCGCCTCCGTGCAGACTTTCTCCCTGCCCGTGATCGGCGCTCGTCGGCGGAGTACCAACTGGCATCGGGTCACCTTCGAGTTGTCGGCCCCCTCGAACCACTGACGACCCCGTGACGTGGTAGCGCCAGCGCTGCTCTTCGGGTCGCGTCGGCGCAAGGCATCGGAGGCCGCCGATGTGTCTGGCGAAGGTCGGCGGTGACAGGGCAACTCGCGCTCGCGGCTTGCGCAGCTTGATCGTCATCGGCTGGCCCATCGTCCAGAAGGCCGGGCCCTCGGCTGGCTGGAGCCCGATCGGGACGCCGGTTGCGACAGTTTGGCTCCCTTCCATGGATCTCCCCACGTATGCGTGTCTGCTCAGTAGAGCATCGCTCCACTCACTGGAGTGGTGTACTATCTCTCCCATGAACGACGCTGTCAAGCTGGAGCGCCGGGCCACGCGGCGCCAGCGCCAGGCCGAGGCGACGCAGGCGGAGATCGTTGCGGCCGCCACGAGGCTCTTCTTCGAGCGCGGCTACATGGCCACCACCGTCGAGGCGATCGCGGCGGAAGCGGGCGTCGCACTCCAGACGATCTACAACGCGATCGGCTCGAAGCGCGCGGTCCTCTCGCGGGTGCTCGACTTCGCCGCCGCGGGACCCGACGCCCCGGCCCCGGTCCCCGTGTTCATGGCGCGGCGCACGGCCGAGATCCACGACGCTGCCGGGTTTGCGCGCCTCCTCGCCGACTGGTTCGCGGAGGTGGCGCCGCGGGTCGCGCCGGTGTTCCGCGTGATCCGGGAAGCGGCAGCAGTCGACCCTGAGGCCGCCGAGCTCGATCGGCAACGTGCCGCGCAGCGGCTGCGCAACTACGCCGAGGGGGTGGCCGCGATGCAGCGTCGCGGCATCGCGGCCGGCAAGGCAACCGACGAGCTGGCTGCCGCGATCTGGTCGATCGGGCACCCCGAGACATACCGGATGCTCGTCATCGAGCAGGGCTGGTCTGCCGAGCGCTACCGCTCCTGGGTCGAGGCGTCGCTCTCCGCTGTCTTCCTGGCAGCCCGGCCCGAGGAGGTTCGCCATCCAGAGTGACCCACGGGCGCTGTGCCCCCTGGTAGGGTCGATCGACACCCACCGACGGCCATCGCGAGCGCGTGCCGAGGCGACTCCTGGCCGGATCAGACGCCGCGCTCCTGGATCGAACCGGTGCCGCGAACGAGGATGAACGCGCACCGGCGCTGCCGCCGCTGCGTCACCGGGCCGGCCAAGCCCGCGGGGATGCGTCGATGGGGAGCTGTCCGCGAGATGGAGCGCGGGCTGAGCTGGACGGCGTCGGCGACGATGCCCGGCCGGGCCCGCGGTACGCCGGTCCGACCCTGTCCGCCCTCCAGGGCGCCCGCGATTAGCCGCCCCGAAGAGCCGAGAGTCAGGCCGTGCGATGCGGTCGCGCCCACGGCGGCCCGTCCTCGGGCGGATGGGTCCGCCTCATCGTGCAGCCACGGGCAGCGCAGGCACTGGAAGAACGCGCACGATGCACAGAGGCGAAGTTCGCCACGAGAGCGCGAGCGGCGGGTACAGCCGGTATGGGCCGAGGAGGATCCGGTGAACCAGCAACAGGGTAGCGAGGGGGACCTCATCCGGTCGGGTGGCGCCATCCTCGGGATCGAGCTCGGCTCGACCCGCATCAAGGCGTCCCTCATCGCACACGACACGACGCCGCTGGGATCAGGCTCGCATGCCTGGGAGAACCAGCTCAAGAACGGCGTCTGGACGTACGACCTGGAGGACGTCTGGAAGGGCGTTGCTGCCTGCTACGCGTCGCTCGTCGACGACGTGCGCGTCCGCTACTCCGTGGAGCTGACGACCGTCGCGGCCATGGGTGTCAGCGGGATGATGCACGGGTACCTGGCCCTCGACGTCGAGGGGAAGCCGCTGGCGCCGTTCCGCACCTGGCGGAACAACATCACTGGCACTGCCTGCGCCGAGCTGACCCCGCTCCTCGACTTCGCCGTGCCGCAGCGCTGGAGCATCGCCCACCTGTACCAGTCGATCCTGGACGAGCAGCCGCATGTGGCGCGGATCGCCCACCTCACCACGCTGGCCGGCTATGTCCACTGGAAGCTGACCGGCGAGCACGCGATCGGCGTGGGCGAAGCTTCGGGCATGTTCCCCATCGATCCGCGCAGCGGTGACTGGGACGCCGCGCGGATGGCGACGTTCGACGCCCTCATCGCGCCGCGCAGGCTGGGCTGGAAGCTCCGGGACATCCTCCCCACCGTCCAGCCCGCCGGCCGCCCGGCCGGGAAGCTCACGGCCGAAGGCGCGAGGCTGCTCGACCCATCGGGCACGCTCCCGTCCGGCATCCCCCTGTGTCCTCCCGAGGGCGATGCCGGCACGGGCATGGTCGCCACCAACGCCGTGCGCCCGCGCTCGGGGAACGTCTCCGCGGGCACCTCGGTGTTCGCCATGATCGTGCTGGAGAAGAGCCTGTCCCGCGTCCACGAGGAGATCGACATCGTGGTCACGCCCGATGGCAAGCCCGTGGCGATGGCCCACGCGAATAACGGATCGTCGGACCTCGATGCCTGGATCGCCCTCTTCGGCCAAGTGGCGGTCGCGCTGGGCGTCGAGGCACGCCTCGACGACCTCTACGCCAAGCTCCTGCCGCTCGCGGTGCGGGGAGATCCGGATGCGGGCGGCCTCCTGTCGATCAACTACGTCTCGGGCGAGCACTTGACCGGCTTCACCGAGGGCCGGCCGCTGTTCGCGCGGAGCCAGGACAGCACGTTCACGCTCGAGAACTTCGTGCGGGCGATGTACTACGCGTCCCTCTGCGCAATGCGGACCGGCATGGACATCCTCACCGAGCAGGAGGGCGTGGTCATCGAGGAGATACGCGGCCACGGCGGCTTCTTCAAGGGCGGCGACACCGGGCAGCGCATGATGGCCGCCGCGCTCAACGTCCCGGTCAGCATCCCCGCCACTGCCGGCGAGGGCGGGGCCTGGGGGATGGCGGTGCTGGCCGCCTTCATGCTCCGCGCCGACGCCACGCAATCGCTGCGCGACTACCTCGACGAGCGGATCGCCACGAGCATCGGCATGCCCACCAAGCCCGACCCGCGCGACGTGAAGGGGTTCGAGGAATACTTCGCGCGCCACAAGAACGGGCTCGCCATCGAGCGCGAGGCGGTCAAGGCACTGAGCTGAACGTTCGGGGGATCGCGAGCGCCGGCACCGGCTGACTGTCGCCGGCCGTTGACAGACTGTCGCGCGAATCCTTGACGTGGCGGCACTCGAGTGCATACACTCGAGTGCAACGTTGCTTAGACTGGGGATAGCCCGGCAAAGCGGGCATGGGCCCGTGCCCTTGGCGACGAGGAGACCCGATGAAGGCGCTCGCTGAACGCGAGGTCTGGTTCGTCACCGGCAGCCAGCATCTGTACGGGGCTGACGTGCTCCGGGCCGTTGAGGAGCACGCTGGACGCGTCGCCCGCGCGCTCGACGAGGCGGCGGCGATCCCGGTGCGCGTGGTCGCCAAGCCGGTGGTCACCACCCCGGAGTCAATCCGCGAGGTCTGCTCGGCGGCAACGACCTCGCCGACCTGCGTCGGGGTCATCGCCTGGATGCACACCTTCTCGCCCGCGCGGATGTGGATCGCCGGGCTTGTGGCGCTCCAGAAGCCCCTCCTGCATCTTCACACGCAGTTCAACCGCGATCTCCCCTGGGCCGAGATCGACATGCACTTCATGAACCTCAACCAGTCGGCGCACGGCGACCGTGAGTTCGGGTACATCGAGACGCGGATGCGGAGGGCGCGGACCACCGTCGTTGGCCATTGGCAGGATCCGGACGTTCTCGAGCGCATCGGTGTCTGGACCCGGGCCGCCTGCGGCTGGGACGCCCTCAACTCGCTGAAGGTCGCCCGCTTCGGCGACAACATGCGCCAGGTCGCGGTCACCGAGGGCGACAAGGT
>CAZKXK010000210.1:0-4393 GCA_964556585.1 uncultured Anaerolineaceae bacterium | reverse complement strand
GAAAGAGGCGACGCGGTTCGATCGTCGCGGAGGTGACGCTGATGTCGGTGCTGTCCCGGATCAAGAGCATCCTGACGGGCGCTGCGGATGCGTCCCGACCGGAGCCGCTGCCGCGCCACGAGCGGCGCGAAGCGGGTCGCGAGCGGCACCAGGAGACCGGAGAACCGGCCTGGGAGGACAAGGACCGGCTCGAGGAGCCCCCGGGCTCGGGCATGCGCGACCCCGACGCAGCGCCGGAGATCCTCGGCGGCGGCTGACGCGCGCAACGTCGTACAAGCATCTCCCGGTGAGGCCGGGACGCGGCTCCCCTACTCCGCCCGCCCGCCGGCCCCCACCGCGAGCTCGTGCCCGAGGGACACGTCCGGCATCGACCGGACCGCGAGCAGGCAGGCGAGGGCCGCGGCGGCGAACATCAGCCAGTACGTGACGTCGAGGCCCGCGGACAGCGAGTCCCGGGCTGCCGCGGCAGTCTGCGCCGAGACCGTGCTCCGGGCCACCGGGTCGAGGATCGCGGACGAGGCGGCGCCGACGAACGCCGTCAGCACCCCGCCCATCACGCCGACCCCGATCGCCCCGCCGATGGTTCGGCTGAACTGCACCAGGCCCGTCGCGACCGCCCGGCGTCGCCACTCGACGGCGCCCTGGATGACGACGAGCAGCGTCGTGGACGAGAGGCCCATGCCGACGCCCGTGATCGCGCACGCCAGCATCGCGAAGGGCAGCGAGTCGATCCGCCCGAGCTGCGTGACGAGCAGCGATCCCACCACGAGCAGGCCGCTCCCGGCGAGGACGATCGGTCGGGCGCCCGTCCGGATGAGCAACCGGCCGGCGACCACCGATGCGATCGGCCAGCCAATCGACATCGCCGCGACTGCCGCGCCTGCCTCGAGCGCCGTGCCCCCCTGGACGCTCTGGACCATCGGCGGGACGTACGTGGTCAGGCCGAACATGACGACCCCGCCCAGCCCGCCGATGCCGAGACCCGCCCGGACGAGCGGCGAGCGCAGGAGCTGGAGGTCGATCAGCGGGGCCGCGACCCTCCGCGCGTTGACCACGAAAGCCACCAGCAGCACGACCGAGCCGGCCAGCATCGCGATGACGAGCGGCGAGGTCCAGCCGAACAGCTGGCCGCCCTCCGACACCGCGAACAGGAGAAGCAGGATCGACCCCGTGAGCAGGCCCGCGCCGAGCCAGTCGATGGGCTGGGAATGGCGCTCGAACCGCTCGTGGAAGGCGAACCAGATGATCGCGCCGGCGAGGATGCCGACCGGCAGGTTGATCTCGAACACCCAGGGCCATCCGACCGTCGTGGTGATCACGCCGCCGAGCGCCGGGCCGATGATCGCCGACACGCCCCAGACGCCCGAGAACACGCCCTGCATCCGGGCCCGCTGGCGCGAGGTGAAGATGTCCCCGGCGATCGTGAACGAGACGGGCTGGACGGCGCCGGCGCCCAGGCCCTGGAGCGCCCGAAACCCGATGAGGGCCGGCATGGACGTCGCGGTCCCGCACAGGACCGATCCGATCACGAACAGCGCGAGCCCGACCAGGAACACGGGCTTGCGCCCGTGGATGTCGGCGAGACGGGCGAAGAGCGGCACGGTCGTCGTGGACGTGACGAGATACGCGGTGAAGACCCACGAGTACTCGGATAGCCCGCCGAGCTGCCCGATGATCGTCGGCATGGCGGTCCCGACGACGGTCGAGTCGAGAGCGGCGACGGCAATGGCGGCCATGATCCCGGCCGTCACGATCAGCTGGTCGCGGGTCAGCGGTGCATCGAGGTCGTTCGACGTCGCGGGAAGCATCCTGGGAGTCTACGAGCCTTCAGTCGACTGTTGTCGCACGGGCGACGGGTCCGAACCCACCTGGGCGGGCCGTCTCGCTTACCCGGCCCGCCCGAACCAATCGAGCACACGCAGCGCGCGCAGCGTGTTCCACCGGCTCGGCGTGCCCTCGCCGACCTCCATCTGGAAGTGGACCGCGCCCGCGTGAACGTTCTGGAGCGGCCAGCGGCCATCCGGGGCGCGCATTCCCTCCACGAAGCCGAGCGGATCGAGGGATCAGCGGCGAGCAGCCAATCGATGACGGTCACGAGGGCCTCCGACGCTACGCGCCGCCGCCCATCCCGGTGGTCCCGTCCGACATCACGGCCGAGATGATGCCGAAGACGTTGTTGTCGGGATCGAGCAGGTACCCGACGCGGCCGACGCCCTGCATGTCCGCCGCCGCAAGCGCCTCGGCTCCACCGAGCTCGACGCCGCGGCGCATCAGGAGGTCGACGTCAGCTACCCCGACGACGATGTTGCAGCCCGTCACCGGCGCGCCGAGCTCCGGCCGCGGGCCCCGTCTCTGCGCCAGGCCGCCGTTGATGCCGTGGCCGGCGGTGCCGGCGACGTTGCCAATGGACCCCTCCCCCGTCGCGATCGACCAGTACGGCATCTCACCGAACTGGGTGAACTCCCAGCCGAGGAGCTGGGAATAGAAGTCGATGAGCCGCTGAGGGTCGGATGCGTGGATCTCGAAATGGACGACAAGGTTCGCCACCGGGTACCTCCTCCGTGCCGCTGCGGGGCAGCGCCAGCGTGCGTGCGATCGATCGCTTGACCGCGAGCACATCGACGAGGCGGACGGCTCCGGCTGAGGTGTGACGGTAACGCGTCAGCCGGATCCGTGGAAGTCCTGGCGCGGACGTCAGCCCGCCAGCCGCTTGTACCGGATCCGGTGCGGCTGGTCGGCGGCGGTGCCGAGCTCCGCGTGCCGGAACGCCTCGTAGTCGCTGACGTTGCCTTCGAAGAAGCGCACCTGGCTGTCGCTCTCGAAGGCGAGGATGTGCGTCGCGATCCGGTCGAGGAACCAGCGGTCGTGGCTGATGACGACGTCGCAGCCGGGAAACGACTCGAAGCCGGCCTCGAGCGCCCGCAGCGTGTCGACGTCGAGGTCGTTGGTCGGCTCGTCGAGGAGCAGGACGTTGCCCCCCGCCTGTAGCAGCTTGGCCAGGTGGACGCGGTTCCGCTCGCCGCCGGACAGGTTCCCGACGAGCTTCTGCTGATCGGCGCCGCGGAAGTTGAAGCTCGAGACGTAGGCGCGCGCCGGGATCTCGCGGTTGCCGACCCTGACCGCTTCGACGCCGTCGGTGATCTCGGCGAAGACCGTCAGGTCCGGCCGCAGCTCGTCGCGGCCCTGGTCGACGTAGCTGAGCTTGACGGTCTCGCCGATCTCCACCGTCCCACCGTCGGGCGGCTCCTGGCCGACGATCATCCGGAACAGCGTGGTCTTGCCGGCCCCGTTCGGGCCGATGATCCCGATGATCCCGGAGCGCGGCAGCGAGAACGTCAGGTCCTCGATCAGCAGCCGGTCGCCATACCCCTTGCGCAGGTTCCGGACGTCGATGACCGTATCGCCGAGGCGGGGACCGGGCGGGATCGCGATCTCCAGCTCGCGAGTCGTCTCCCTGGCGTCCGTCGCCTCGGCGAGCAGCCGCTCGTAGGCGGACAGCCGCGCCTTGCCCTTCGCCTGGCGAGCCCGGGCGCCCATCCGCACCCACGCGAGCTCGCGGGCGAGCGTGCGCTGCCGCGCGTCGGCCGACTTCGACTCCCGGGCCATCCGCTCGAGCTTCTGCTCGAGCCAGCTCGAGTAGTTGCCGGAGAACGGGACTCCCCTCCCCCGGTCCAGCTCGAGGATCCACTTGGCGACGTTGTCGAGGAAGTACCGGTCGTGCGTGACGGCGACCACGGTGCCGGCGTATCCATCGAGGAAGTGCTCCAGCCACTCGACCGACTCGGCGTCGAGGTGGTTCGTGGGCTCGTCGAGCAGGAGCAGGTCGGGGTGCTGGAGGAGCAGCCTGGCCAGGGCCACCCGGCGCTTCTCGCCGCCTGAGAGCGTCCGCACGTCGGCGTCGTCCGGCGGACAGCGCAGGGCTTCCATCGCGATCTCGACGTTCCGCTCCACGTTCCACGCGTCGGCGGCATTGATCCTGTCCTCGAGCGCGCTCTGCTGCAGGCCGATCGCCTCGTAGTCGGCGTCCGGGTCGGACCAGCGCGCCATCACGGCGTTGTACTCGTCGAGCAGCGCCTGGACCTCGTGGACGCCGTCCATGACGTTGCCCCTGACGTCCTTGGCCGGGTCGAGCTGCGGCTCCTGGCTCAGGTAGCCGACCGTGAAGCGCGGCGTCAGGCGTGCCTCGCCGGTGAACCCGTCGTCGAGGCCGGCCATGATCCGCAGGAGGCTCGACTTGCCGGCACCGTTCGGGCCGATGACCCCGATCTTGGCGCCCGGGAAGAACGAGATCGAGATGTCCTCCAGGACCGTCCGATCGGGCGGGTAGTGGCGGGCAAGCTTGTAGGTGCTGTAGATGAACTCTGCTGGCATCGCGGCTCAAGCCTAACGACCT
>CAZKXK010000209.1:0-4394 GCA_964556585.1 uncultured Anaerolineaceae bacterium | reverse complement strand
GAGGTCCATCAGCGCGTGCGTCCAGTCGCCCGGGCGACTCGGGTCCACGAGCGCGTCGGCGGCGGTCTGCCCCACGCGGGCAGTGACGGCCGCCGACTCGCCCGTCGTCAGGCGACCCAGCACCCGCCGGACGTTCACGTCCACCGCGCCCACCGCCTTGCCGAATGCGATCGCGGCCACCGCCCGGGCCGTGTACGGACCCACCCCGGGCAGCCCCTCGAGCGCCGCAAGATCGTTTGGAACCGCTCCCCCGGACTCGACGATGGCCCGGGCCGCCCGCTGGAGGTCGACGGCGCGCCGGTTGTAGCCCAGGCCGCTCCACGCCCGGATCACGTCGCCCAGGGGCGCCGCCGCGAGGTCCGCCGGCGTCGGGAACCGGTCCATGAACGCGCGCCACTTCCCGTCGACCCGGGCAACCTGGGTCTGCTGCGCCATCACCTCGCTGACCAGGACCGCCCACGGGTCGGGCTCGCGCTGCGCGCGGAACGCCAGGGCGCGGCCGCCGCGATCGAACCAGGCCAGGAGCGCCGCGCGCAGCCCGACGACGTCAGCCGGAAGCGCGCCAGCCGGAGCGGGGAGCCGTGCCACGGCGGAAGGATACCCGGGGCGCCGCCGCGCCCCGGAATCGGCCCCCGGAATCCGTACTCACGATCGGGCCAGGGGCCGGGGCTCTTTGCCCGCGCCCGGCGCCGCGCGCCTATTTGGGCGGGATGACCAGCTCGGACCCGACCTGCATCTTGGTGGGGTCGACGGTCGGGTTCGCCTTCTTGAGCGCAGCGACCGTGATCCCGAACTTCTTGGCGATGCTGATCATGATGTCGCCGGGCTTGACCTTGTAGGTCGTGCCGCCCGCGGATGTTCCGGGCTCGGCGGAGACCGCCGGCGCCGGGCTCGCCACCACGCTCGGGGCGGGCGACTGCGCGAAGATGTCGGTGGTGGCGGGCGTCGGCGACGACAAGGGCGCGGGCGTTGGTGTGGCCCCGCCGCCACATGCCGCCACGACAAGCGCCCCCGCGAGCAGGAATGCCAAGCGACGCCGCATCTTTCCTCCTCGTCCGCTCGTGGGACAGGACCGGCCACGGCCGCGACCGGCGCCCTGTCAAGGGTACGACGCGCGGCCCTCCCCCGGTGTGACCTCCCCGCGCTCCCGGGGCGGGCCGTCCTGGCCGGCATCCCCTCGGGCGCCGTCGCCCCCTCGGGCGGGGTCATCCCCTCGGTCGCCGTTTTCGACCCTGAGCAGCGGCGCGAGCACCTCGCCTGCCGGCCCCTGGACGAAGTGGTCGAACGCGCCGACGTTCTCCGCGGGGTCCAGGTTGACCAGCCACGTGTCGGCCCCCGCGCTCCGCGCGAGGCTCACGTACCCCGCCGCCGGCCAGACGTTCCCGGACGTCCCGACCGCCAGGAACACGAGCCGGCTGGCCCCCCGCGCGGAGGACACGATGAAGCGCTCGATCCGGCGCGTGTCCGCGGCATCGAGCAGCTCCCCGAACCAGACGATCGCGGGCCGCAGCAGGCCGCCGCAGCGAGCGCACCGGGGCAGCGGCGGCTCGACCAGACCCCGATCCTCGACCGGCGGGGCCGGGCAGACCGAGCAGCGGGTCCGCCAGAGCGACCCGTGCATCTCCACCACGCGCTGGCTCCCCGCCCGCTGGTGCAGGCCGTCCACGTTCTGGGTCGCGAGCAGGAATCGCTCGCCGAGGCGAGCCTCGAGCTCTGCGAGGGCCCGGTGCGCCCGGTTCGGAAGCGCCGCTGCCGCCTGGGCGCGGCGCTCCGAGTAGAAGCGCCACACGAGCGCCGGGTCGGCGGCAAAGCCCTCGGGCGTGGCGACCCGTTCCACCGGCTGGCCGTCCCACAGCCCGCCCGCACCGCGGAAGGTGGCGAGGCCCGACTCGGCGGAGATGCCCGCACCCGTCATGACCAGGACGCGGGTGTGCTCGTCGATGCTCGGGCGTTGCGGGGGCCGCTGCCACGTCGTCACAGGTTCGCCTTCGCGCGGAGATGGCCGCCAGTATGGAGGTGTGGCCCGCGCTCGGTTGGCAGCCACCCCGGACAGCCCATTCCGCGCCCCGGCCCGTCGAGGTCGTAGACTTGCCGCCGATGCGCAGCGTGACCGCGGAGGGCCCAGGACCATGGCCAACCAGTTCGTGATCGAGCTCCCGAATCGCCCGGGAGCGCTCGCCGACCTGTCCGAGACCCTGGCCGCGCGGGGCGTGGACCTGCGCGCGATCGGCGGCGGCGGGATCGGCGAGAGCGGTCACCTCATCTTCAAGACGTCGGATGACGGCGCGACACGCGACGTGCTGGAGTCCGGCAGCTACGCGTTCATCGAGGGCGAGTCGCTCCTGGTCGAGGTGGACGACCAGCCGGGCGGCATGGCCCGCGTCGCCCGCCGGCTGGCGGATGCCGGCGTCAACATCTACGGGCACCTCTTCATCGGGCGCTGGGGCGACCAGGCCCAGTTCAGCTTTGTCGTGGACGACATCGACGCGGCGCGGACCGCGCTCGACGGCCTGAGCTCCGTCCACGCGGGCTGACCGGCCCGCGGACTCTCTCGGCGACCGTGACGCAATTGACCCGGCTCGAGCGCCCCGCGCCGATGACCACCCTGGCACCCATGCGTGGAGCGACGGCCCGGTGAGCCCCTGGCAGGAGATCGCCGACCGCGTCTTCGTGCGCCGCTTCGCCTTTTTCGACCAGACGATCGGTGCGGTGGTGGGCCGCGAGCGCGTCCTGGTCGTCGACACCCGGTCCACGCTGGTCCAGGCCCGCGAGCTGCTCGAGGACCTGCGCCACGTGAGCACGCTGCCGCACGTCGTGCTCAACACGCACGCGCACTTCGATCACGTTCTGGGGAACGCCGCGTTCAGCCCGTGCCAGATCTGGGGGGAGGATGGGTGCGCCCGCTTCATGCGCGACCTGGGGCTGGGCCGGCGCGCCGGCGTGGCCGCCGAGATGCCCGGGATCGCCGCGGACCTGCTCGCCTCCCCGATCGACCCACCCGACCGAACCTTCGCCCGCGAGGCGACGCTGGACCTCGGCGACCGGCGGGTGGACTTCCGGTTCCTGGGGCGTGGTCACACCGACCACGACGTCGTCGCGCTGGTGCCGGATGCCGGCGTGCTCTTCGCCGGTGATCTCGTGGAGGAAGGCGCGCCGCCGTCGTTCGGCGACGCCTTCCCACTCGACTGGCCCGCGACGCTCGGCCAGCTGCTCGACGCGGCCGGCGAGGGTCACGTGGTGCCGGGCCACGGCGAGGTCGTGGACCGTGACTTCGTGGCCGGACAGCTCGGCGACGTGGCCTTCCTCGCCGAAGCCGCGCGCCGCACCTGGCCGCAGCTCCAGCTCGCCGGCCACGACCCGGACGGGCCGCCGCCCGGCGACCTGGTGGCGGATGCCGCACGCCACCTTGGGTGGCCGGAGAACACGGTCCTGACGGCGCTCGCGCGCGGGATCGCCCAGGCGGCCGGCCGGCTGACGGTACCGGGCGCCCCCTGACCCACGGGTCATGGTGTCGGGCCCGCCGCGGGACCACGATCCCCGCATGCCCCAGTGATCCCTGGCGTGCCCGGCAATCCAGCGCGGGCCCGTCGTCGAATGCCCGCGAGGACCTGATCGATGGCGATCGAAGCCCTACCGGCCTGCCTCCAGTGCGGATCCGTGGCTCGGCGTCCCGGTGTCACGTTCTGCGCCCGGTGCGGCCTGCCGTACGGCGACGCGCCCCGGGCCGACGCCGAGCTTCCCGTCTGCCCGATCTGCTACCGCGAGGTGGACGCCGACGGGCTCATCCCCTCCCCCCGCTCGCCCGGCCTGCGCGTCTCGCTCGCCGCTCACCGGCACGAGCACGCCCAGGCGCCGGTCGGCGACGACGATTGGCTCGAGTCGCTCCGCGAGGGCGACGGCGTCCGGATTGGCCGCTGGCGCGCCCCGTTCGACGTCGTGCGGCGCTACCTCGTGACCGGCGTCATGGACGGAGGGCGCCTCCGGGCAGTCCGCCACGACGCCATCGTGACGGCGATGACCCAGCTCGCCCGCTGGGGCCCGGACGCGCAGGTCCTGGGCGACCAGCCCGAATGGGCCGAGGCGCGGGCAGCGGTCGCCGCGCTCATGGAGCGCTACCACCGCCGCTGAGCGCGGATTGGCGGCCAGGCCCGCGGGCGGGCCCTCCCGGTCCCGGCCGGCGAACCGGTACTATGCGGGCGATCCAACCGATACGCGACGAGCCGGGAGCCGCCGCCACGTGAACGCCCAGACGCCAGATTCGCCCGAGCGATCCGACTTCATCCGCGAGATCGTTGCCGCCGACGTGCGGGAGGGCCGCCACGCGACGATCGTGACGCGCTTCCCGCCGGAGCCGAACGGGTACCTCCACATCGGCCACGCCAAGTCGATCTGCC
>CAZKXK010000208.1:0-4399 GCA_964556585.1 uncultured Anaerolineaceae bacterium | reverse complement strand
CGCTGCTGGGCGCCGTCGTGGAGGTCGCGCTCGATCCGGCGAAGCTCGCTGGCCTCCAGCTCCACCGCCGCGGACCGGCTGCCCCGGAGCCGCTCCACTTCCTGCCGGAGCGCGGCGCTCGGGCTGACGCACAGCAGCCCCTCGACGACCGCGCGGTGCATGAGCATGAGTCCGCGCGAGACGGAGGCCGCGACCGGCACGAGCGCCAGGCCGACGAGCATGGCGACGACGACGGCCGTGTCCCAGGCGACCGGGACATCCGCGAGGAGCGGGCCGACACCGATCGATCGCAGGCCGGCGAGCACGAGCGGCGCCGCGACCAGGCCGATCGCCGTCGCCCACAGGCCGACCGCGACCGCGAACTCGAGCGCTGCCAGGGGTGCCAGGACCAGGCTGTAGACGACGTCGCGCCAGCGGTTCGCGTCGAGGAACTCGGTCTCGGCCCAGGCGCGAACCCAGGGTCCGAAGGGACGGCGTGGGGGACCGTCGAAGTGGCGGTACGGGTGGGCGAGGAGCGGCCGCCTGTCGACCAGCGTCATCCGCCAGCGCTCGACCCGCGCGAAGAGCCGCGAGATCTCGATGCCGAGGCCGATGATCGGGATCCCGATCAGCCAGATCAGCAGCGAGCCGCCCGCCGAGAAACAGGCGCTCAGGCTGCCGACCGACAGCATCGCGATCAGCAGGCCCAGCAGGATCGCGAGGTTCGCTCGCCACGTCGCCGGGTCGAGCGGGGACCACAGGAAGGTGCCGATCACGTCGACGAGGCGTCGCGGCCGACCAGCCCCGTCCCGGATGCCGGCACGCTCGCTCATCGTGCTGACCCTACCAGCCCGGCCGGTCGCCGGTTTGCCCGCTGCCGGTTGCGCCGCACCTGGTGGCGACCCGATCGATGGTGCTCAGGCGCTGGCGGCGACGGCCCGCCCTCGAGCCGGAGCTCGAAACGCGGGCCGTGGTCGATGTCGGAGGAGCGGCGCAGGCCGAGATCACGCGGGATTGGGATGCCCCTGGTCTTCCGCGGTCCCCGCTGTCGGGCTGCTCACCGGCCGGTCCTCCGGCTGGCCCGGATCGCGGCGAATCGATCCCGCGAGCAGGGCCGCGCCCAGGGCGACCAGGACCGCGGGCCCGAACCAGGCCACGCCTGCCCAGCCCGGCACGAGCGCGTCGGCCAGGGCGATCGCGCCGATGACGATGAGAACGATCCCGACATACAGGCCGGCTCGTCCGCCGCGCCGCGTCTCCGCCCGGGGGTCGTGCCAGTGCGCCGGCCAGGCGGGGGTGGCGGACGCGAGATCGGGCGCGACGCCGGTGCCCGGCAGCGCGAGCGGCTCCGGCGGCACAACGAACGCCAGGATGACGTAAAGCAGGATCGAGAAGCCGCCGAAGAAGATCGAGAAGAGCCAGAGGACTCGGACGAGCGTGGGATCGAGGTCGAAGTATTCGGCCATGCCGGCCGCCACGCCCGCGAGCTTGCGGTCGCTGCGGCAGCGGTAGAGACGACGGGGGTTCATTCACAGCCTCCTGCTGGATTGAGTTCCACGCTTCCGAGGGTGGTCGAGATGGCCAGGTCCGCGTGGTTCATTGCCGTTGTGTAGCCGGGGCTCTGCCAGGCGTCGCCGTCGTGGAGGAGCCCCGTGAAGGTGGTCGAGGCGAGGGCCGCCGTGGCGTGGATCCGCACGCCGAGCGCGCCCGTGGAGCAGAGCCGGAGCGAGCCGGCAGACACGCTGAGGCGTGCGCTGAGGTCCCCGTTCGCGGGGAGCAGCAACGTCGCCGAGGCGGCATTCACGGTCATCGACAGGTGGCCGACCGTCGCCGTGCTGAGGTCCACCCGCGCGTCGCCGGCATTGACGGCGAGCTGGACGTTGCCGAGCTGCGCGCCCGCCAGGTCGAAGCGCCCGCGGCCCGCGTCCACTTCCGCGGTCAGGTCGATCGTGGTGGCGGCGGGCAGGCTGAGCTTCCAGGTGTCGCCGGCGCGGGTCGACTCGAACGCCCGCCACTGGCCCGACGACGTGACGGAGAGGCGGTTCGCCGCGTCGTCGATCGAGACCGACGTCCCGGCCGGATCGCCGGCCTCGAGCTGCCAGTCGTTGCCGGGGGCGGTCGTGACGGTCAGGTCGCCGCACGCCAGCCGGAGGTCGACGCTTGCCGGGCCGTCGAACCGCCCCTGCCGTGTCGCGGCACCTCCCGGCTGGGCGCCGCCGCAATCCGGCGCGAGGCGCGGCACATGCACCAGCAGGCCGCCAAGCAGGAGACCGGGCATCACCGCCGCGAGCACGCCGCTCGCGAGCGCGAACCGGGTATGGCGCAGCACGAGCCCGGCGCCGAGAGCGACCAGCAGGAATGGCCACAGGCGGAGCGCCTGTGCGAGCGCACCGTCCTCGACGACGTTGCCGAGGGCGGCGAGCGCCACGCCGCCGGCCGCGACGAGGAACACCCCCAAGTACAGGAACCGGCGCCGAACCGTCATTGCGTGCTGCCTCCAGGCCGTCGATCGTCACGTCGTGATCGATGAGAAGACGGTAGGTTCGGCGGCGGCCACGGACCAGCCGGGCAGCCGGCGTCTTCGGGGTGGTGCTGGCCCCACCGTCCACCGGTCGGCACGCGGCGCCCCCGAGGGCGGCCAGCAGGCGCTGGTGCTAGCGTGCAGGCATGCGCGGCGATCTCTCGTTCAGGCGGACCGCCCTCGCTGTCCTCGTCTTTGCGTGGGCGATGGCCTACCTCGAGGCAGCCGTCGTCGTGTACCTCGAGGGCGCGATCGGGTCGCACGTGGGCGACATCTTCCCGCTGCGGCCCGCCAACACGTTGGGCAACCTCATCGCGATCGAGGCCGGCCGCGAGGCGGCGACGCTGGTGATCATCGCGGCGGTCGGGATCCTGGTCGGCCGCAGCCGCCTCGAGCGTCTCGCCTGGAGCGCCGTCATCTTCGGCACCTGGGACATCGGCTACTACGCCTGGCTGTTCGTGTTCAGCGGCTGGCCGCCGTCGCTGCACACCTTCGACCTCCTGTTCCTGCTGCCCGTCCCGTGGGCTGGCCCGGTCTGGTCGCCGCTCGCCGTGAGCGCCGCTCTCATCGGGGCCGGGCTCGCCGCTGCCTCGGCGGAGCGCTCCGGCCCGCATCTCGCCTCACGAGGCCGGCACTGGGCCGCGGGGCTCGGCGGCGGGCTCATGGTCGTCCTCTCGTACACGCTGGACGCCCCGCGACTCATGGACGGCGGCCTGCCCGGTCCGTACGCCTGGCCGTTGTTCGTGGCGGGGATGGTCCTGGCCCTCGCCGCCGCAGCCGACGTGCTCCGAGGTCCGCGGAGGAAACGAACGGCCGCGACCTCCTGACGGGAAACGCGCCTCCATCCAGCCTCGCGGGGCCCTGGTGGGTGCCCCCTGGCGGGAGGGTCGATCCATAGGTCGTGGGCGGACGGTCCGAACGGACATACGTCCGAGCCGGCCGAACTGTCATCGTGCCGATCGAACATGCGAACAACGAGGTGCCCAGGTGCCATTCGTCGACCATCGCGCGGGGTGACGTGACAGGCGCCTTCGAGCCCGCGGCCTGGACCGATCTCTACCTGATGGTAGGGGGCGCGGCCGCGGCGCTGACCGGCCTGATCTTCGTGGCCGTGTCGTTGCACCTTCGCGCGGTGCTCCGCAATCCGTGGCACCGGGGCACGGCGGCGTCCTCGCTGTTGGCGCTCATGAGCGTCGTGCTGATCTCGGGATCGCTCCTGGTCCCGTCCCAACCACTGCCCCTGCTCGGGGCCGAGATCGCCCTGATTTCCATGGTCAGCCCGGCCTACAACGCCGTCGCGCTCCGCCACCTTCCCCGCGAGAAGCGCACCGCCGCCATCGTCAAGGTCGCGGTCGGGATGGCCGGCGGCATCCTGGCGATCTCCGCCGGCATCAGCGTGGCGGCGCAGGTCGGCGGCGGCCTGTGGCTCCTCCTGCCGGCTGCCGCCATCGCGCTCGCAAGCGCGGTGCTGAACGCATGGCGTCTCATGGTCGACGTGGCGGAGGAGGACCCGGACACAGCCTGAAGAAGGCCGTCATGGGCTGGGCTTCCGGCCCGGTCAGCCGATCGCCGGTCGCCACGCCTGGGGGTCCGCTCGGACGGGAAGGCCGCTCTCGGCCGCCTCGGCCATGCGCAGGCCCAGCTCGTGGTCCCAGGCTGCCTCGGCAAGGCTGCAGAAAGCGGGCCCGCCCTCGACGTAGGCCGCCATCCGCGAGACGCAGGTCGCGACCGCGATATCGTCGTCGGTGAGGCTAGCCGGGACGAACGGGTTGCGGTAGACCCACTCGTCGCCCAGCGTGATCCCTCCGTGGTACAGGCCTTCCAGGTTCCCGTCGTGACCGGTGTCGCGTCGGGCAAGCTCGAGCGTCACGGGGGTCGTCGCATCCCGGAGCGCGCGGA
>CAZKXK010000207.1:0-4419 GCA_964556585.1 uncultured Anaerolineaceae bacterium | reverse complement strand
CCTCGCCTGCGATGCGACGGACCCGGTCGCCATGGCGCGTTTGCGGGACCGGAAGCGCCGCTGGGCGAAGCCGCTCGCGGTCATGGTCCGCGACCTGGCGGCAGCTCTCGCCCTGTGCCACGTGACGGCCATGGAGGCCGCGCTCCTGGCCGGCCCGGCCCGCCCCATCGTGCTGCTCGTCGCGCGGCGCCGCGGCACGCCGGCCCTGGCGCCGTCCGTGGCGGCCGGGAATCGCCGGCTCGGGATCTTCCTGCCCTATACGCCGCTCCATCACCTCCTCCTCGAGGCCGTCGGCCGGCCGCTCGTGCTCACCTCGGGCAACCTGTCCGACGAGCCACTGGCCACCGATGACGCCGATGCGGCGACGCGGCTGGCCGGCCTCGCGGACTCGTTCCTGACGCACGATCGCGAGATCCGGGCCCGCTACGACGACTCGGTGACCCGGGTGGTCGCCGGCCGCGAGTCGCTGGTCCGGCGTGCGCGCGGCCACGCCCCGGAGGCGCTGTCCCTGCCTGTCAGCGCGCCGCGCCCCATCCTGGCCGTAGGAGCGGAGCTGAAGCACACGTTCACGCTCGCCCGGGGCGCACGCGCACATGTCGCGCCCCACAACGGGGACCTCGAGGATCTGGCCACCCACCGCGCCTTCACCGACGGGCTGGCCCACCTGTCGCGGCTCCTGGCGCTGGAGCCGGAGGTCGTGGCGCACGACCGCCACCCGGAGTACCTCTCCACGAAGTACGCGCTGGCCCACTTCTCCGCCGAGCGCCGGATCGCCGTCCAGCATCACCATGCGCACGTCGCCTCGTGCGCCGCCGAGCACGGCATCACGTCGCCGTTCATCGGGGTCGCCTACGACGGGCTGGGGATGGGCGATGACGGGACGCTGTGGGGTGGTGAGATCCTCGTCGCCGACCTGGTCGGGTATCGCCGGGTCGCCCGGTTCGGGCGCGCGCCGCTGCCCGGCGGGGCGCTGGCGGTCAAGCGGCCCTACCGGATGGCGCTCGGCTACCTGCTGGGCGCCGAGGCGCTCGGCGACGGGGCCGGAGCGGGCGTCGCCGGGGCGCGGGGCCGCGAGGGCGACCTCTCCGCCCAGCTGCTCGCCCGACTCGACCCACGGGAGGTGGCCGTCGTCCGGACCCAGGTCGCGCGCGGCCTCAACGCTCCCCTGGCCTCGTCCGCCGGCAGGCTCTTCGACGCGGCGGCGAGCCTCCTCGGCCTGCGGGACGTGGCGGAATACGAGGCCCAGGCGGCGATCGACCTGGAGATCGCGGCAGGTGACCGGGCGGCCGCGCCGCTCCCGTATGCGCTCGTACGCGACGGTGACCTGCTCGTCTACGACCCGCGGCCGACGCTCGCCGCGCTCCTCGCCGGCCGGGCCGCGGGGCGCCCGGTGGGGGCCCTCGCGGCGGCGTTCCACGAGACCATCGCGGAGATGACCCGTGAGCTGTGCGCGGACGCCACGACGTCGACCGGGATCCGCACGGTCTGCCTCTCCGGTGGCGTCTTCCAGAACCGCCGCCTCGCGACGACGCTGCTCCGGCGGCTGGCCGGGGACGGCTTCGAGGTCTTCATCAACCGCCGCGTCCCGGTGAACGACGGCGGAATCAGCTACGGTCAGGCGGCGATTGCCGCGGCGACGATGGCGGCCGCACAGGCCGCGGGATCCGGCGTCCCCGCCGGCCATGCACCAGGAGGAAAGTAGCAGCCATGTGCCTCGGGATTCCCGGTCGGGTCGTCGAGATCCGCGACGACGGTGGCCTGCTGATGGGCAAGGTCGACTTCGGTGGCGTCCGCAAGGAGGCCTGCCTCGCCTACATCCCGGAGGTCCAGCTGGGCGACTACGTGATCATCCACGTCGGCTTCGCGATCTCCCGGGTGGACGAGGACGAGGCGCTCAAGACGCTCGAGATCCTGGCCGCGATGGGCGACCTGATGCAGACCGAGCTCGCCACGATGGGTCCCGGCATGGATGAGCCCGCGGTCGTCTCCGACGATGGCGTGCCGGTCGGCGGCGTCTTCGCGTCCCCCGCGACGGGGGCGCCCGGGGGCCCCGCGTGAAGTACCTCGACGAGTACCGCGATCCGGTCCTGGCCGGCAAGCTGGTCGCGGAGATCCACCGGATCACGACCCGGCCGTGGACGCTCATGGAAGTCTGCGGCGGCCAGACGCACACGATCGTCAAGCAGGGGATCGACGAGGCGCTGCCCGAGGGCGTGCGGATGATCCACGGCCCCGGCTGCCCGGTCTGCGTCACGCCGCTCGAGCAGGTCGACAAGGCGCTGGCCATCGCGGCCCGCCCGGACGTCATCTTCACGAGCTACGGCGACATGCTGCGGGTGCCGGGCTCGACGACCGACCTGCTGGCGCTCAAGGCCAGGGGGGCGGACGTCCGGATCGTGTACTCGCCACTCGATGCGCTCAAGATCGCCGTCGCCAATCCGGACCGGCAGGTCGTCTTCTTCGCGGTGGGCTTCGAGACGACCGCGCCCGCGAACGCCATGGCGGTCGCCGAGGCGGCCCGCCGCGGGATCGACAACTTCAGCGTGCTCGTGTCGCACGTGCTGGTTCCACCGGCGCTCGTCGCGCTGCTCGAGTCGCCCACCAACCAGGTCCAGTCGTTCCTGGCGGCCGGTCACGTGTGCGCCGTCATGGGCTGGACGGAGTACGAGCCGATCGCCGCGAAGTACCGCGTCCCGATCGTGGTCACGGGCTTCGAGCCGCTCGACCTCCTGGAGGGGATCCTCATGGCGATCCGGCAGCTGGAGGAGGGTCGCCACGAGGTGGAGAACCAGTACGCTCGCGCGGTGCGCAGGGAGGGTGTGCCACCCGCCCAGCGGCAGATCTTCGAGGTCTTCGAGGTCGGCGCGCGGAAGTGGCGCGGGATCGGAGAGATCCCCGCTTCGGGCTACCGGCTGCGCGGGAAGTACACCCGCTTCGATGCCGAGCTGCGGTTCTCGGTGGGCGACATCCACACGCAGGAGCACCCGGCCTGCATCGCCGGTGCCATCCTCACCGGCGAGAAGACCCCGCTCGACTGCACCGCCTACGGCACGCTGTGCTCGCCCCAGCGGCCGCTCGGGGCGCCCATGGTGAGCTCCGAGGGGACATGCGCGGCGTTCCACGCGGCCGGGCGCGGGCTCGGCAACCTTCGGACCGGGTCGCCCGCGATGCCGCTCCTGCGGGTCGCGCCGATCTCGCCCGTCCCATCCGCCGGGGTGGCGGAGGCGAGCCGATGAGCAGCACCGTCGACCCTCGGGCAGGCGCGACGACGGCCGTGCCGTCAGCGGCGGCCGCTTTCACCATCGACGCGAATGGGGTTGCCTGCCCCGCCCCGATCCCGGAGGACGCGCGGGTCATCCTGGGCCACGGGTCCGGCGGCCAGCTGTCGGCCGCGCTCATGCGCGAGGTCATCGGGCCCGCGCTGGCCGCCGCCGCGCCCGGCGGGCCGCTCAACGACGCGGCGGTCGTCGAGATCGCCGGCGCACGGCTCGCCTTCACCACGGATTCGTACGTCGTCAGCCCGCTCGTGTTCCCGGGCGGCGACATCGGCGAGCTGGCCGTCAACGGCACCCTGAACGACCTCGCGATGATGGGCGCCCAGCCCGTCGCGATCTCGCTGGCCTACGTCATCGAGGAGGGCCTGCCGTTCGAGGAGCTGCGGGCGATCACCGCCTCGGCCGCGCGCGCGGCGGCACGCGCCGGGACCCGCATCGTGACCGGCGACACGAAGGTCGTGGGCCGCGGAGCCGCCGACCGGCTCTTCGTGAACACGGCCGGGATCGGGCTGATCGGAGACGGCGTGGCGCCCGCGGCGGACCGCGCGGCCGTCGGCGACGCGATCATCCTGTCCGGTCCGATCGGCCTCCATGGAGTGGCGATCATGAGCGTCCGCGAGGGCCTGGAGTTCGAGGTCGAGATCGCGTCTGACACGCAGGCGCTCAACGGCCTGGTCGCCGCCATGCTGGACATCGAGCCCGACATCCACGTTCTCCGCGACCCCACGCGGGGAGGCCTCGCCTCCGCGCTCAACGAGATCGCGCTGACCTCCGGCGTCGGCATGGTGCTCGACGAGCCGGCCATCCCGGTCCCGGGTCCCGTGCGGGCGGCCTGCGAGATGCTGGGCCTGGACCCGTATCACGTTGCCAACGAGGGCAAGCTCGTGGCGATCGTGCCGGCGGCTTCGGCGGCGGCGCTGGTGGCGGCGATGCGGGCGCTTCCCGAGGGCGCCGGCGCGGCGGTCATCGGCACGGTCGTCGCCGATCACCCCGGGATGGTCACGCTCCGCACGATCGTCGGGAGCGAACGGATCGTGGACATGCTCGTGGGGGAGCAGCTGCCCCGGATCTGCTGACCCGGCGCGGCGCGCGACGTGCCGGCCGGCCCCCCTGCTGACCGGCAGGGGGAGCACCTGCCGGTCGG